>JABDFY010000003.1:0-79960 GCA_013286365.1 Alphaproteobacteria bacterium | reverse complement strand
CTTTTGCAAGCTGTGGTGCATTTAAATTTTCGTGGTTCCACCCCATACGCATTTTGAGAGTAACAGGAATTTTAACCGCCTTGACCGTAGCTTCGAGTATTTTAGCTGCATGAATTTCATCACGCATAAGAGATGAGCCTGCATGACCATTGACCACTTTTTTAACCGGACAGCCAAAGTTGATATCGATGATATGAGCGCCACGATCTTCATTCAGCCGTGCGGCTTCGGCCATCACTTCTGGCTCGCAGCCAGCTAACTGCACGGCCATTGGATTTTCTTCTTCAGAGCGGCTTATCATCTGCATCGTTTTACGGCATTCGCGTACCATGGCCTGGCTTGCGATCATTTCGGATACGACAAGTGAAGCGCCGTGTTTTTTAACGAGCTTACGAAACGGCATATCAGTAACGCCGGACATGGGCGCCAAAATGACCGGTGCGGCCAATGTTATCGGTCCTATTTGTATCGGTTTCAGCCGAGGATTTGGTGGTGCAAAATCGAGCATATCCTGTTTGCCTAAAATTTAGGCAAACCTAGCCTCTTGAGGCCTGATATGCAAGTAAAGGGCTTGCTTTGTTTATCTTCCGCGTTAGTTTTCGGCCTTCTGTGATAAAGGTAGTGACATGTCCAACTGTACAGCCCTTATTGTAGCTGCCGGTACTGGCGAGCGTTTCGGCGGACCTGTTCCTAAGCAATATCAGGATCTTGGCGGCATGCCCATCCTGCGCCGCAGCGTTCTGGCCTTTTTAGGACACCCTCATATTGATAAGGTGCAGGTTGTCATCAGTGAAGCGCACATCGATCATTATGAAAAGGCTGTCGCTGATCTTAATTTACCAAAGCCCATTATAGGCGGCCCTTCTCGGCAAGATTCAGTTCGCTTAGGGCTAGAAGCGCTGGCAAAATCGGCACCACCTGCCATCGTTATGATCCACGATGCGGCGAGACCCTTGATCGATGCCGCAACGATAACGTCAGTTCGTAAAGCACTTGATCATGAACGCGGCGCCATCGCCGCTAAACCACTTGTCGATACACTGAAGCGCGGTAACGGGACGGATATAGAAACAACAATTGATCGCAGCAATTTATGGCAAGCTCATACCCCACAAGCATTTTATTTCGATGATATATTGTCGGCTCACCGCGCCGCCGCCGGGTCGCAATTGACAGATGATGCGGCTGTTGCCGAAAAAGCCGGTATCAATGTTAGCCTTGTTCACTCAAACCCGGATAATATGAAGATAACCAACCCTGATGATCTCGATCGCGCTGCTAGGCTCTTGGGCCAAAATTTTAGCGATATTCGTACCGGCTTTGGCTTCGACGTTCATAGATTAATTCCTGGCGACATGATCTATTTATGTGGCGTTGGTATTCCACATCATCATCAACTTGAAGGTCATTCTGATGCTGATGTTGGCCTGCACGCCATCGTGGATGCTCTTTTAGGGGCGATGAGTGCCGGTGATATAGGTTTACACTTCCCGCCATCCGATCCGCAATGGAAAGGAAAAGATAGCGCTCATTTTGTCCGTCATGTGGTCCGGATGCTCAATGAACGTGGCGGGCTTATCTCCCATGTCGATGTAACACTCATGTGCGAGCAACCGCGTATTGGCCCGCATAGGGAAGCAATGCTTAAGCGCCTCACCGAGTTACTCGAAGTGATGCCCAATCGTGTAAGTGTTAAAGCCACCACGACAGAACGGCTTGGTTTTACTGGTCGTGAAGAAGGTATTGCCGCTCAAGCTGTCGCAACGCTTCGCTTTCCAGCCGTTTAGCTATGCAGAAGCTATCCATAAGCGACGCTTCAGGATTGGCTCAAAAAATTATCGAGGCTTACGGTGCAAAAAAACAAAAGATTGTGACGGCAGAAAGCTGCACAGGAGGAATGATTGCAGCTTCACTCACGGATGTCCCTGGATCGTCGGCCGTTTTTGAACGTGGATTTATTACCTATAGCAACGAGGCAAAAGTTGAGTTGTTGGGCGTTTTACCTGATACGATATCCGTCTATGGCGCAGTCAGCGCCGAAACAGCTGAGGCTATGGCTCAAGGGGCACTTGAATACTCACATGCCGATGTAGCTATTTCGGTAACAGGTATAGCGGGTCCGACAGGTGCACTGCCCGATAAACCTGTTGGCCTAGTCTATATCGGCGTTGCCACACGCACGGGTGCAAATTTTCATTGTCGGTTTGAATTTACCGGCGATCGTTCCGAAATTAGATCCGAAGCGCGTAAAGAAGCATTAAACCTGTTGCATTCCATGGCTGATCAATCACAGGGCCGTTCATAACTTTTGAAAAAACTTCTTCTATTTCACCCAAATTCCCATGAGCAACCGCAGAGTATGTCCGAGCAAGCAAATCCCGTGCGTCGCTACCCCAGGCACTTGGTTTACCGGAATGATGCTTGGCAATCGGTACTTTACTAGTATCTGCTAACTCTAGAATTGATGCAGCGTTAGCTAATGTCTTTTCCCTAATCAGGAAATGTGCCGCATGCTCTCCACTATTATCATACTCTTGACGCACGCGAACAACGCTATGCCTTCGTTTCGGATAATACCCTTGCGGAAGATATCCGAAATCAATCCTTACTTTGCGACCAAATTTTTGACTAGCTTGATTAAAAATATACAAAACAGATCTCTGCAAAGTACGTATGGGATCTGTTGGTAAAGGTAGCGACGCTGTGACAGTCTCTGCGGCGGCAGTGTGTATTGATGAAATGCCAGCCGTGCCTGTATCACTTGATAATGATCCACTCATAATTATAACTTTCTATTTTCAGTAACTAATATTCTTAATTTATATGTTTAGAACAAAAATGAAAGCAAACAAAAACGATGTCTGACCAGTGTTAACCATATTTTGAAATAAAATTACTCAGATAGGAATTGTCTTGGGTTTTGTTGCCCGCAGCCACCAAACGACGATTAGTCTTGTCACCATCACAGCTGAAAAAATAGATGTGATAATACCGATGGTGAGGGTTACAGCGAAACCCTTCACAGGCCCTGAACCAAATATATAAAGCAAAATTGCTGCAATGAGAGTTGTCATATTGGCATCAATGATGGCCGACAAAGCACGGCTATAGCCAGCATCGATGGCTGAAATGGGTGAGCGGCCCAGACGTAATTCTTCACGAATACGCTCAAAAACGAGCACGTTAGCGTCCAAAGCTGTGGCGATGGCGAGAACGATACCTGCGATACCGGGCAAAGTTAGCGTCGCTTGCAAAATCGACAAAATGGCAAACACCAAAGCAATATTGAACATCAAAGCAATCGTGCCAAAGATGCCGAAGAGCCCGTAGGCAAAGATAAAAAATACGACCACAAGGGCGAGACCTATTAGGCTCGCTGTGGCGCCAGCCTTAATAGAATCCGCACCAAGGCCGGGCCCTACCGTGCGCTCTTCCAAAATTTTAATGGGTGCCGGCAACGCACCGGCTCTTAATAGAAGCGCTAAATCTTGAGCCGACTGTGTTGTAAAGTGTCCTTCGATGACGCCTGCGCCGCCCAAGATGGGTTCGCGTATAACGGGCGCACTGATGATCTTATTATCCAAAACGATGGCAAATAAATGTCCGACATTCGTGCGCGTAGCCTCACCAAATCGGCGCCCACCGACAGAATCAAATTTAAAACTTACAACAGGCTCACCGTTTTGAAAGGACGGTTGAGCATCCACAAGCGTGTCGCCTGAGACCATAACACGTTTTTGAACAACCAAGAATTGACCTTGGGTTTCTGCAGAAGGCAATAACTCGGTTGCTGCCGATAGATGACCGGCTTGGGCTTCAGGTATGCTGGCTGTTTCATCAACAAGACGAAATGTAAGTTTAGCTGTTTGTCCTAGAAGATTCTTAATTCGCTCAGGATCATCAACGCCGGGAAGTTGCACAAGTATACGGTCGTCGCCTTCACGTTGAATGGAGGGTTCGCGTGTGCCCGTCTCATCAATACGACGGCGCACGATCTCAATTGATTGATCCATGGCCGCACGTTTGCGTTCAACAATATTGGCCTCTGACATTTTTAGCGAAAAATCGCCGCCGGTGACACTAACATCGAGTTCATTGTCCATGTCATGTACGACTTGTTTAGCCTTATCTGCCTGGGCTGGATCCGTGAGATTAAAATGAACGCTGCCACTGCTTAGCCCTAAGTCGGTATAGCCAATTCTGGCGCCACGGAGCTCTGTGCGCGTTTGATCAACCAACCCCTGCATGCGCTCATCAATGACGGTATCAACCGCAACTTCAAGCAATAGATGCGAACCGCCGCGCAGATCGAGACCCAAATTGACGGTCTGACTGGGAAAGGCCGCAGGCATAGTTCGTTGTAACCAACTAACGGCTTTAGCACCTATAACATTCGGTGCGGCATAGAGCACGCCAAGCACGCAAATGGTAGCGATCAATATTACTTTCCAACGTTCTAGATAAACCATATGTCAATTGCGTTTATGTGAGGGGTGACCAATTTAGTCGGTCGTGCTGTTTGTCGTGGTGGCTGGTTCAGTTTTAGCCGCGAGGTTGCTAACCGTTGAACGCACGACCTTAATTTGAACGCCATCGGCAATTTCAACAATCAAAGCGTCATCGCCATCAAGCTTGACTATTTTACCGTGAACACCACCGGCGGTAATAATACGATCGCCTCGTTTGAGCGCCTGGAGCATTTTATTCTGCTCCTCCAACTTTTTCTGTTGTGGACGAATGAGAAGAAAATAAAATACTCCAAATATGAGAAAGAGAGGCAGGAAATTCATCAACGTCGATGTGCCCGAGCCTCCGGGTAGCGTTACAGGCGCTTGCGGTGTTTGCGCCATCGCAGAAGTGATGAGTAGTTGCGAGATATCCATATCCTATTGCCCTCGGAAAAATCAGTAGAAGGCAAGACTATACAGAGCTAAAAATGATACGCAACTATGCGTGTAATCATTCGAATTTTGCTATGAACTTCTCATAATCACTTTGTTGAGAGAAAGCTGGCGCTGGGGGCAGTGGAACCTGAGGCGCGCCTGCCGCTTTAATATATTCCTGGTTTGTCAGCGGATAGCGATTTTCAGGATCAACATTGACCAAACGACTGGGTGCGGTATTTTGCGGATAGGCGTAACACTCAGCATCACCGAGGGTGCTATAACACCAATCTTCATGGGACGGTATTTGATCGGCCAGATCAGCTTTGTCGGGAGGTAGCGGCGCTGTCATCCAAGCAACCCCAGCGCTACCCACTCCCAGCTCTGTCATAGGCGTACAGTTAGCCAAAAGCAACATCGCCATTGCTAGGAGAACATATGGCAATGTCTTTAAGGGTGAGAGTTCTTGACGTTCCTCTTTCATACTCGAAATGCTAATAGACGCGAGTTAATGAAAGTTTAAACTAGTGGTGTCGTATCACAGTGTTAACAATGTCGATGACAAAAATTGCCCACCTTCCAAGTGCCTCACGTCTGACCAACCGCAGCGTAATCGAAGTGGGTGGCGAAGAGAGACGTGCGTTTTTGCAAGGGCTTATCAGTAACGACATGAATGACTGTATGCCAGGGCAGGCAATTTATGCCGCCCTCCTCACGCCACAGGGGAAATTTTTGCACGATTTATTTATTATTGATTCGGAAAAATATTTTTTGATCGATTGCGAATCCGCCCGCGTCGAAGACCTCATCAAGCGCCTTTTGCGCTACAAACTTCGCTCAAAAATAACCATTGAAAACAAAACCGTCATCTATGATTGTTGGGCGTTGTGGAAGGACGCTGATTTATCGGCATTTGTAGAAAAAACTAATACACCAAACTCGTTATTTTATGTTGATCCTCGTCTTCCTGAACTCGGTTTGCGCGCGATCATCAACAAGTTTGATAAACTTGACGGTGTCAAGATTTGCGATTTTGAGGCTTATGATAAGCACCGTCTCGCCCTTGGTGCGCCTGACGGTAGCCGCGATATGATTATTGAGAAGTCAACGCTTCTCGAATGCAATTTTGACTTCTTGCATGGCATTAGCTGGACAAAAGGGTGTTATACAGGTCAAGAACTAACAGCCAGAACCCATTACCGAGGTCTGATTAAGAAGCGTCTCTACCCTGTCAGTATTAAAGGAGCGGTGCCAGCACCTGGGTCTACGATTTACCGAGATACGGCAGAGGTAGGAGAGATGCGAAGCAGCAGCGCAAATAGTGGACTAGCCTTACTTAGCATTGAAATGGCAGAACGAGCCATCAATGAAGCCATCGATTTTACTTGTGACAATAGCCAAATTACAGCTTTGCGGACAATATCACGGAAGCTAAGGCCAAATTAAAAATATGACTTATTGAGGTTGCGCGACAAGCTGTGCCGGCGCTGATACTTTGATCGCAAGGTTGGCTGCTGTTTGATGAGCAGCATCTCCGTCTGCAACTGTAACCGCGGCAGGCCTTGTCGTAGTGTTACTCGCAGCTGCAAATGCCGTTCCCTGCTGAACTGCTGCCGCTAATCCGGTACCAACATCACGCTGTTCATTCTCATTCTGACTAAATCTTTCCGCATCACCAAGCATTGTTCCGAAGGCAAAGATAAGGCCATTGCCGACACTTTTTGCATATTTGATGACGCCGCCGGCAGCTTTGATGTCCTTCCTCAATTGCTTTACGTTGGAATACTCGACAGCCGCTGAAACATAACTTCCGTCTGCCCACATTTTCTTTGTCGCCTCTGTTGGCGCCATATAATTTAGAAAGGCTGTTGCATCGGATTTTATGCTGTTAAGAAACACCCCTGCGCCAACATCGGGGTCGGGATTACTTGTGCTAGAGGCATATACGGCTGTTAAGAAGCCCGCTTTGATCACTTCGTACGCCGCCGTAAAATAAGCAGTGCCTTCGACAACAGCACCAACACCACCAAAAGGTAATCTTGGCATTTTGAGAGACATAACGCTGCGAACTGCCAGAGCCGCATCTCTATCCGCGCCGAGAATTTCTCCAGCTGCCGCTCGATCTCCCACAACATCAATGGCCGCGGTTGCGCGTGGCACCTCTCCGGGTCTCACGGCTACTCTTTCATCTAAAGCAGGTTCACGACCCACATCACGAGAAGGTGAAGTCGAAGCTTGCCTATCTGCCGATGACCCGCTATGCAAATCATCGTTTTGGGAAGTGCGTGTTCGTGTTGCGTCATCCTCGGACGCCCTTCTTCTTTCTTCTCTCTTATCTTCGTCCGCCCTCCGGCGCGCATCTTCATCAGCTTTATCTCTAGCTAATTTTTCTTGATCTGATTTTAAGCGCAAACGATGTCTACGCATCCAGCCTAACGCGTCATCAAAGATCGCGCTCGCATTAAGCAAAAACGCGGCCAAGATTCCTTTGTTACTTGTCTTCTCGGCCTGCTTTACAGCCCGCGCTGCAATGCGCGAATTTTTTTTATCGATGTCCGCTAAGTCTGCATCCGGACCCTGTCCGAAAATATCGTTCGGCGAACCAGAGCGAACGCCTGGGAGCGTCTGCCGATAGACAGCTGATGTAATTGGACCTGTCTGAGTAAATTGTGGCTCACCGCTCGGGCTCACAGAAGTTAAGTCGCGAGTAGCGCCTTTTTCTAATTCTCTATGGAGAAAACCTAGCTGAGCCATTTTACTTCTCCGTACTCTTAAGTCTTCAGTCTCGTCTTATCACTCACTATTCCCTATTTAGAGTAACTTTATCATAAATATTAGCTATAAGTCCAGTTGCATAATTTGTTTCAGGGTGCATATAAAATTACTAAAACTGCATAAATATCAACGAGCTAAATGGCTAAAGCCAATCAGCACGTAATATAATTATAATCTGTTGAGAACTGCCAATCATTATAAGCAGTTTGCACCAGCTGCGGGCCATGGGATCCGATGCTCGGGAGCGCCATGCTGGTTACATCTTACTGAAGGTCTTTCAGGCGGCGGCGCAGCTGGAGGTGCTACTGCTGGAGGTGCCGCTGATGGGGGCGTTGCTGCTGGAGGTGCTGCTGATGGAGGTGCTGCTGATGGAGGCGTTGCTGCTGGAGGTGCTGCTGATGGAGGCGTTGCTGCTGGAGGTGCTGCTGTTGGGGGCAACGGCACAAACTGATTTGGTTGACGGGGCTGCGCAGTTGTCTCGTGCGTTTCAGGAGCTATATGAAAACTCGCTGTCCAATCGCTTGGCAGGCCGCTCACGCCCCAATATTTTGTGAAATCCCAAGTTGAACCGAACCAACCGTGTGCATTTTTATATTCTGGACTTTGACTGTGGGGCCCATTGTTATAAAAGTTCCTCATGACGGCCACGGTGCCAGCCCACTGCACACCTTTCTCAGCTACCCATGCCGTAAGGCCACGTCCCACAGCTAAAGCATGCGACGTCGTGTAAGCTGCAACCTCTGCACCTAATTTAGTTCTTTCTACCGTGCCATCAAGACTGACTGTTGGAAGATGAAATGAAACGGCACCCCAATTATTCCATGGAGTATTATGTAATAGTGAAAAGCTATCACCAAACTGTACGGTATTCAGAACATTTACTGGGGAAGGTGTTTGTGCTGTCGACTCGATGGCCTCTTGAAACCCAACTGGCAAATGGGACTTGAAGTCAAAACTTGAAAATGAGGAGATTTCATTGAGCGTCCAAGTTATTTCAGGCATTACAAAACCGACGCCGAAGCCGATCACGGCTCTTTTAATTATACCAGCAGGTGTTTTTACTTTCTGAGCACCTTTTTTAGCAGCTTTTGCTGCCGCATCTACCGCTGTGTAGGCTTCACTTACTTGATTATCGACTGCAGCCTTAACATCAGCGGGCGCTCCAACTGCTGCTAACTTTGGCCGACCCGCAGTAACGGCCTGACTGGCCCTAAGAAACGCACCGGCCATGGCTGGATCACCAGCGTCATTTTGCAATTTTGCACTTTCTGCAATATATTTTGCCGCATTTGCATCTCTGATGCGCGTTCTTTTACGTCTCCAACGTGGTGTCACTGGTTTTTCCACTGGTCGAGGGGCGGGCGGCGGAGCTGTGTCGGCGGGCCTAATTACCGCAGGTCTTGCACCTGGTCCAGTGCCAGGGCCAGCGGTACTCGAACCGACGGTCGTATCTGCAACAGGGTCAGCGCCTGGTCGTACTGTATGTGTAGTAGCCCCTGCTTCCGCAGATGTCTCTACCTCTGACCTCATCACATCAAACCGCTGATCGTCTATGCCATTATGAGTTCTTGAACGCAAGGCTTCCCAAGGTCTGTCTAGCGTAGCTCTCTGATCAGCTAAAAATGCGTCCATTTCCATCTTACGAGCTGCTCCACCTTCAGGATGAAAGCTATTTTCGCGTACAAGGTCCTCTGTTTTTGTTTGGAGAGCGCGCGCTTGAGCCGCGCGAAGAGGTGCTTGCGATTCGTAAAGCGCTTGCATTTCAGTGCGCAGGCCAGCTTCAGCAGCCGTAATTTCTGCAGCTGTATAGACCCGTCCCCCCATGCTACCACCTGCCCCCCCTGTTTCCGGAGCCATGGTTGGTTGTGGGCCTTGAGAAAGGCCTTCGGGTTCATGAACAGCTTGCGGTAATTTTAGAGTGCCACCACCTGTACCATCAGGCGTAAATCCAGAATATCTGCCACCGCTAGATACCTGTTGGGGAACAGCTGCAGCAGCATCTGGAACAGCTGCTGTTCTTGCGGGCATAGCGGCCAGTGATTGTTCGAATTGGCTTAAGTTAGCCCCCGCGACAGAAGCTGTCGTCGTTGGTGCGGCCACAACTTCTGCTCCTGCTACTACATCTGTCTTAGCACCAACCTTAGCTGCGTCTGCTCCGGCTTCGGATGCAACAGTGCCTTCCCTTCGGAGCAAAGTTCTTGCCAATGCAATTGCATCTTCTACGACTAATTCTACTGTTGCGGCTGACATTATCGAATTCCCTCCCCACAAAGGGACATGAAATTGCCTACTTAAAATAAACAGATCTGATTAATCTAAAATCCAATCTACTATTAAAAACTTACGATTTTCTTAACATAATTATGGAACTTATTAACAAATAAATCAAATAGTTATTGAGAAAGTAATAATTAGCTTATTGCAACTATTAACACAGATTTTACCAATTGATGACTAAAATTCAAGGAAATACGGGCTTTCGATTAAGCGAATTACGCCCCGAGGTGCCTCATTATGGATATGTCGCCCGCGAACGCCATACCTAGCCCAGATATTCCTCTAGTATCTGTTGGAGAGAGTGTGCCTGGAAGCTCCGTTCGTACGCCAGCTGGCTTCGGTGGCGTAGGTTGGGCGATCGCAATCCCTTTCGCTATTACCGCCGCCCGTACACTGCCAGGGTTAGCTAGAGAATACGCTCAAGGACGCAAAGAGATCCGCGAACAGTTTATAATGTCTCAGCTAAGAAATGATGCCGAGGCCATCCTCAATAGCAATGTAGGGTATGGTGACGGTAATTCAGGTGTAAGAAGAGCTGCTCGAGAGTTCAATGAGTTTTATACGATGGACGCGGGTCAGCCCGAACAGCTGCTTGAGTATGGCAGGAGATTTGCACAAACGTTGGCCGATCAACTTGATAAGCCAGGGCCTGCCGGTGACGCCTTAAGAAAATTGGTGTCTGATAACATCAAAGCGCATCCTGAAGCTTACGTATATGGACAATTCTATAAGGCCGCTGCAGCCGATGTGAGTAACCCTGCTAATTATGCGGAATTTCTGCATCTGGCTAAAACGGGCTATTTTGATAAAACAATTGAGATGAGGCAGCAACAAAGCGCTGCTGATACGAGTGCGTTTTTTAAAAGCATGCCCAGCCGTCTCGCTAATCTAGCGATCACGACAGGTTCTGGGTTCGTGAAATTATTGGGCGTCATAAGTGAAGGTCCTTCGCCAGAAGAATCTTTGGCTTATGGTACAGCCGAAGCCTACGCCCTTCACCCTCCGCGTCCTATGGAATGCAACCCAATATATGCGGGCGGGCAATGGATGGACCGTCAAAAGTTTTCCGTCACGGACACAAGCGCAGCCGGGCAAATGTTTGATTTGACGACAAACGGATTGTTGGCTTATGCCGCACCTTTCACGATGGTATCGATGGCAGAAACGATGCGTGAGCACTATCTGCCAGATGCCGCAACAACAGAAACAACAGATAAATGTTTACCGCCCCTAGACACGCCAGCGAAACCAGAACAGCATTCATCACTTGAACCCAGAGCTGCCAGACCGGGTCTCGCTACCGGGCCAAGACTAACGGCTGCCAGCGCCATGGCTCCAGCGCCAGGTTAATCAAGCCGCGTTACGCCTGGTTTCTCTATCTTTTTCGCCCTCAATAACGGCTTGCGCCGCAGCTAAGCGGGCAATGGGTATGCGGTAAGGCGAGCACGAAACATAATCCAGTCCAATTCGCCCACAAAATTTTACGGAGTTTGGATCACCACCATGCTCTCCGCAAATACCAAGTTTCAGATCATTGCGCGTTTGTCGGCCCCGCTCGCTGGCGATTTTTATCAACTCACCAACACCCTCCTGGTCAAGTGTCGCAAACGGATCGTGCTCTAAAATATTCGCCTTATAATAGTCGGGCAAAAAGCCCGAGGCATCGTCGCGACTGAGTCCAAAAGTTGTCTGGGTAAGATCATTGGTACCAAAGCTAAAGAATTGCGCCGTTTCAGCAATCTCTCCTGCCCGAAGCGCTGCGCGCGGCAACTCAATCATCGTACCGACAAGATAATTTAACTTGGCGCCCGTTTGCTGGCTTACTTCTGCAGCAACACGATCGATCAACACCTTCAAGATATCTAATTCCTTCTTAAGGCAGACAAGCGGTATCATAATCTCCGGTAAAATATTTTTACCTTCTTTTTGTACTTCGGCTACCGCCATAAAAATGGCTCGCACCTGCATCTCATAAATTTCGGGATAAGAAATGCCTAAACGGCAACCGCGGTGTCCGAGCATCGGGTTGGCTTCATGTAACTGCTGCGCCCGTTTCTCGACCTTACCGATATCAATGCCAGCGGCTTTTGCGACCTCACGCATCTCACTTTCGCCGTTTGGCAAAAACTCATGTAACGGAGGATCGAGCAAGCGAATGGTCACCGGCAAACCAGCCATGATGGTAAAAAGTTCAACGAAATCCTTTTTTTGCATGGGCTCAAGCTTGTCCAGCGCCGCGCGGCGGCCCTTCTCATCATCGGCTATAATCATTTCACGCATAGCTATGATACGGTTCGTATCGAAAAACATATGCTCTGTCCGGCAAAGACCAATGCCCTCGGCACCAAACTTGCGGGCTGTGATTGCGTCCTGCGGCGTTTCGGCGTTAGCTCGAACTTTCATCCGCCGCAGACCATCTGCCCAGCCCATCAAAATGGCAAAATCACCAGAAAGCTCGGGCTGAATGGTAGGTACTTCACCCAATATCACTTCACCTGTGGAGCCATCAATCGTAATCAAATCGCCAGCCTTAATTGTTATATCTTTGACCGACATTTGCTGGAGCTTATAATCGATTTGCAAACTACCGGCACCCGCCACACAAGCCCGTCCCATGCCGCGCGCGACAACTGCGGCATGGCTCGTCATACCGCCCCGGCTGGTAATAATACCTTGGGCTGCATTCATGCCATGGATATCTTCAGGACTTGTTTCAACGCGGCAAAGGATAACTTTCTGCCCTGTGTTAGCCATACGTTCGGCTTCATCTGCGTTGAAAACAACATAGCCTGAGGCAGCGCCTGGCGATGCCGGTAATCCGGTTGCTATGACTTGTTTTTTTGCCTTTGGATCCAATGTTGGATGCAATAACTGATCAAGCGATGCTGCATCAATACGCTTTATTGCATCTTGTTTGGAGATAGCTCCTTCATTGACCATATCCACGGCAATCTTCAGCGAGGCTGCCGCGGTGCGTTTGCCAGTACGTGTTTGCAACATGTAGAGTTTGTTTTGCTGTACGGTAAATTCAATATCCTGCATATCGCAGTAATGCTTCTCAAGCTTCAGTCGTACATCGTTGAGCTGCGAAAATACTTGCGGCATAACCTCTTCCATTGCGGGCAAATCAGACTTTTGATCTTTCTTGCCGCGTACCGTCAATTGCTGAGGCGTTCGAATACCGGCAACGACGTCTTCGCCTTGTGCATTAACAAGATATTCACCGTAAAAGGCATTCTCGCCGGTCGAGGGATTACGTGTAAAAGCTACACCTGTGCAGCAATCATCGCCCATATTGCCAAACACCATGGCCTGAACATTAACGGCCGTACCCCAATCATGGGGGATGTCGTTTAGCTTGCGATAAGTGATGGCACGTTGGTTCATCCATGAACTAAATACAGCACCTATAGCGGTCCACAACTGCTCGTGCACATCTTGGGGAAACGACTTTTTCTTAGTTTTTTCGACAACCTCTAAGTAGCCGTCGATCACTTCTAACCAATCGCTGGCTTTCAGTTGCGTATCAAGGCGAACATTACGCGCACGTTTTACATCATCCAAGACGTCTTCAAATTTATGCGGCTCAATATTAAGGACAACATTGCTGAACATCTGAATGAAACGGCGATAACTGTCATAAGCAAATCGTGCATCACCACTACGTTGTTTCAGACCTTCTACCGTCTCTATATTCAAGCCAAGATTAAGGACGGTATCCATCATACCCGGCATAGAGGCACGTGCCCCTGACCGTATGGAAACCAAGAGAGGGTTCTTCGTATCGCCAAATTTTGCGCCGACAGTCTTCTCGATTTGTGTTAGGGCGCTTTCGACTTGCTGCCTGAGATTAGCAGGGTAAGTTTTGCTATTTTCATAGTAATATGTACAAACCTCGGTTGAGATCGTGAACCCAGGCGGAACCGGCAGGCCAAGATTACTCATCTCAGCAAGCCCAGCTCCTTTGCCACCGAGTAAATTGCGCATGTCAGCCTTGCCTTCAGCTTTACCGTTGCCAAATTCATAGACCCATTGGGATGCGCTCATGTTTTTCAATCTCCAGAGTATATTTGACTAAGTGAAGCAAATTAGCGGCGTGATGACTTAGATGCAATTCACGTTTAATCGGATAGTTTTTGGCTCAAATAGGGCCTGACTTGTGCCAAGGCCACGCGCTCCTGCTGCGCCGTATCGCGGTTACGCACAGTAACAGCCTCATCTTTGAGTGTATCGCCATCGACCGTTATACAAAAAGGTGTACCGGCTTCATCCATACGTGCGTAGCGTTTTCCAATACTCTGCTTGGCATCGTACTGACTAATGTAGTCCTTACGTAGATCAAGATATAGCTTCTCGGCTATCTCCGGCATGCCATCTTTGTTCACGAGCGGAAAAATGCCTACCTTAATCGGTGCCAAACTGGGTTTGAGCTTAAGCCACTCGGGTGATGCACGACTTTCGTCATACTGATAGGCCTCGCAGAGTAAAACCAATACGCCGCGCGTTAAACCACTTGCTGGTTCGACGACGTGCGGAATAAAACGTTTGTTATTTTCCTGGTCGATATATTCAAGGTTGGTTTTGCTGTGAGCTTGGTGCTGTTTTAAATCATAGTCCGTTCGGTAAGCGACGCCTTCCAGCTCACCAAAACCGGGTGCCGTAAAGGGATAACGATATTCGATATCGGATGTGCCTTTTGAATAATGGGCCAATTCACCGGCGGGAATTATATTACGAAAAAGATTTGTCTTTTTGACGCCTTGCGCCTCCCACCAACGCATACGCTCAGCAACCCAAAATTCGTACCACTCTAAGCCTTTTTCTGGTTCACAGAAAAACTCCATTTCCATTTGCTCAAATTCACGTGTTCGAAAAATAAAATTACGTGGCGTAACTTCGTTGCGAAATGCTTTGCCAACCTGAGCCACACCAAAAGGGACTTTAACGCGTGTCGTATCGACGACATTTTTATATTCCAGAAAAATTCCCTGGGCCGTTTCTGGACGCAGATAGACTTTTGCATCCTCATCTTGAAAGACGCCAACATATGAATGAAACATCAAATTAAACGGACGAGGCTGCGTCAATGTGCCAGAAACTTCCGCATCAGGCCCAATCACGAGGGCCTGTTGTTCGAGCGATAGAGATGTAAATGGAACGGCCTTTGTTATGTCGATTGGCCTTAAGTCACCGCCACCGGATTTTTGCATCAGCTTCTTAGCTTTTTTTGCAAGTAGCTCGCCCGCATCATCACCACTTTGCACACTGAGCCAACCCAGTGACTTTGTCTGAGCACTTTTATCGTACTGAACTTCAATACACAGAATGTGATCGGCCCGGTATCTAAGCTTAGTTTCGCGACAATCGACCATGAGATCGGCAAAACCACCGACATGACCTGAGGCTACCCATGTTTGTGGATGCTGAATAATGGAACTATCAAGGCCGACGATTGTAAGTGGTTTACCATCAGGCCCCAAGGGCGGACACTCAACCATGTCATGCCACCAGGCGTCGCGCAGGTTGTTTTTTAGTTGCACGCCATAGGGGCCAAAATCCCAAAAGCCATTCAAACCGCCGTAAATTTCTGAGGCTGGATAGACAAATCCACGTCTTTTGCAGAGCGAGACGAGGCGGCTCATGAGAGAGGTATCGGGCTGTGTCATCAGGTTACTGCGATAGAGAGATAGTTAGACAAGATAACTAGTTAGCACACTCTCGAGAGGTCACGAAAGTGTATAACGGCGTAACTTGCTGATATAACTTATTTTATTAATATGCCAGCAACATAAGCCAAAGTTTGTATTGCCTCCTCTATAGAAGAAGCGATATAGGGCAACCTCACTCTTAGACGAGGAGGCTCCCGTGTCCGTTGCCAAGATTCCAGAAGGTTTTAATACTTTAACGCCGACTTTAAACCTAGCTAACGCCACCCAAGCGATAGAACTCTATACGAAGGCATTTGGCGCCAAAGAAATTTACCGTCTAGCCTGCCCCACAACGGGCAAAATTATGCATGCCTGCCTTCAAATTGGTTCGTCCAAACTCTTTCTCGCCGATCTTAATCCGGATATGGGGTGTGCCACACCCACGAGCTCAACTTTTTACGTATATCTCGATGATGTCGACAATTCATTCCAGCAAGCAACAAAGGCTGGACTTCAAGAGACATCACCGGTCCAGGATATGTTTTGGGGTGACCGTACGGGATCGGTAAAAGATCGTTTCGGAAATATGTGGACCTTGGCAACGCATGTCCGCGATGTATCACAGCAAGAGATAGAAGAAGGCAGAAAGAAATTTTCAGCCAAGGCCGCTTAAATATAACTTATATAAGTTGTTAGTTCGCGACTAAGCCGCGTTACGAATGGCGCGCTCACGTTTGCTCTTCATCAACCACCAGGCAACGCGATTGGCCATGCCCTGCCAAACGGTATGTGGCCTTAAGCCGCAGGCTTTAAAGACCATAGATACAACGCGTTCCACGTGATGAGGCTGATAAAAACGATAGGCCGAAATCATGTAAGCGGCGGTATATTTATCACGGCTAAATACGGCATTTGCGGGTGCATTGGCGGCGTAATAGGCATAAGCCAATTCATCGTCTTCAGACTCTTGGATGCGGCCCAAACCAATGCGTAAGCGCTGTAAGCGACTTAGTTCCTCATGGTCGAGGTATTTTTTCAGATAAACATAGAATAACTTATAATGCCGCAACTCATCAGCGGCAATGTTGCGACACAAAGCTTTCAGCAATGGCTCCTCAGTCGCATCAGCTAAAGCTGTGTAATATGAGCTTGTACCGGTCTCAACAATACACCTTGCGATCAACTCACCCGAACGTGATCCACGAATTGATTGATGAGCCTCAATATTTATCTGGTAGCCAGCCGTGTAACGAGCAACGGCGCTTTTTACATCGAAATTTGGATCAGCTAGCTCAGCCCACATCCCAAGTGCACGTCCATGCTGGACTTCTTCGGTAGCCCAATCTTTAGCAGCCCGCTGAAACGCCTCATCATCAGGAAATACGTTACAGAGATAGCGCGCGTAATCATATCCATTAGATTCAACGAGAGCTGCCGCTTTGATGACCATGAGAATTTCAGGATCAACTTTTGATGCGTTAAACTGATCCCAGGGTAAATCTTCAATTTTCCAGTGTGCGTCGTTCATACTCACTCATCCACCACGAGATTAAACTCTACTTGATAAAAAGGTTTGTTTTAGCATGGGTAAGGTCTAGATTTCGACTCAAACCGATCGGGCGTCAATAACATCTCCATCTCATATGTCAATAATAAGGCAATTATATCAATGAATAAATTGCGCAAGCTAGTTTTACGTCCTAAGGCCAAAGATTCTTGCCGGAGACTGCTGTGAACCGATCTCCTCCCCTTGTTATTTTGGGCGGTAGCAGCTTGGTCGCGTTCTATCTCATGCAACGGTTGTCTGCAGAGGGTCTTAGCGCAGACGTGATATCGAGGCGCAAGATAGATGTGCCATCGCCTCTAAGGTTTCTTCAACTCAATCTAACCGAAGCGCGCAACTGGGTAGCACCAGAAGGTTCTATTGTCATTAGTCTCGTACCCTTATGGATATTGGCGCGTACGATGTCACGCTTTATAGGCGTGCAGTCAATCGTGGCCCTTGGCTCCACAAGTCGCTTCACTAAAGCCAATAGCGTCGACATCAAAGATCGTGCTCTCGCTGAAGGTTTAGAGATGGCTGAAAATATTGTGAGGGCCTATAGTCTAAAGGGAAATATCGCCTATTCTGTCCTACGCACAACAATGATTTATGACTGTCTGCGCGACCAAAATATTGCACGCATAGCAAGATTTATCCGGCGGTTCCATTTCTTTCCCTTAGCAGCGCCTGGCAAAGGGTTGCGCCAGCCAATTCACGCCGACGATGTAGCCAAAGCCATCATTAACGCTCTCGGTAATAATCACATCTATGATCAGATACTCAATATAGCTGGCGGTGAAGTGCTTACCTACCGTGACATGGTTGAACGAATATTCATTGCATTAAAGCAAAAACCGCGTTTTGCGACGGTGCCAACAAAAATTCTACAGACAGGTTTTCGTTGGGCATCACGTTTTCGTTTAATTCAAGAAAATGCCTTCGGCCACACGATCTTTCAGCGCATGAATGAGGACCTTATATTCGATGTCAGCGAAGGGCTCGAAAAACTAAATTATCAGCCACGCAAATTCGAGCCTACATTCAGTTAGGCTTATGATTAGTCTTGTGCACGTCTAGAAATTCTCTCGATCTCTTTTTGAACAAGACGATCGACGACAGCTGGTAAATTTTTATCCAACCACTCCTTAAGTATCGGCCTCATTAATTCAATCACCATATCCTCTAGCGTGCGCGATCCATCGCCGAGGCCTGTTCCCGCTTGCGGCAACGAGGCAGACAAGCGCTCGATTTCAACTGTGCTGGCTAAAGAAGAAAGCGAAGAAACAGCCGCTGTCGCTGCAGGTTCAGAAATTAAACCTCTGTCAGCGGGCGGAGGTGGTGGTGGCGGAGGCGTCGGCCGAGGTGGTGGTGGAGGCGCCACCGCCTTAGCAGGTTCTTTCGCTTGAGGAGGTGCAACGGCAGGTTCAGGCGATTTCAAATCAACGACCGAACCGTCATCTTGTACCATCTGCGTCAACTCAAGAACTTCATCACCGGTTGCTGGCGCACCATTAGCCGGGGGTGCTGCCGGATCATTCTCATCGGCAATAATTTTGCGAATGGAGGCAAGGATTTCCTCCATCGATGGTTCTTGTGCAGGTGTTTCCGGAGTTTCGGCCATGTCGAATCGCGCAAATGAGAGAAAGGCGGGCTTTAAGTCTATCGGCTTCCCAAGTCTTTGCAAGCCAGAACTCTGTTCATAGGTACCAGAATCGCCTCATTAGGCGCCAGCTGTGCCCGTAAAACCCTCGTTTAGGGCATAAGGCCAATGTGGGTCATGAGTAAGTTTTTACCTTAGGATCGATGCGTTCAGACCAGGCGTGAATACCACCTTTGAGATTATGCACATCTTTATAACCCTTTTCCAATAGATAGGCGACGGCACGCGCACTACGGCCACCGTGATGGCAATGGACGACGATCTTTTTTTCTTTGGCCAACTCAGCAAGTTGTTCAGACAATTGGCCAAGCGGAATTAAAATACTTCCAGGGATACTGCAAATGGCATTTTCGCGCTCTTCACGCACATCAAGAATGACTACGGGTGATCCCGATTGGATAAGTTTCTGAAGATCTTCAACCTCGAGACTGGGGACATTTGACATGATCGGCCTCATTCAAATCTAAAAGATGGTTTAGCTTCAAAAGCTGGCAAAAGTTTGACATTAGCATCGAACAGAGCACGGTGAGATATATTGCCATGAATTTTCTCATATAGCCTCGCCTCCCCGATTTGTGCGGCAGGGGCTTTCTGCCTTATGACTGTAACCAAGCGCCCACCTTCTGCTAACTGAGCAAATAATTCATCTGAAACAATATCTGCACAACCATTGATGAGAATGACATCATAGGGTGCGCCCAATTTCCATCCTTCATTGAGGGGGCCGAGTTTAATTTTTGCATTATCAATCTTTAACTGTTTCAAATTATTCGTAGCCTGCTGCTGCAACGAAGGATCACACTCTAGGGCCGTGACTTCTTTTGCTATCGCAGCCATCACAGCCGTCGAATATCCAGTTGTAGGGGCAATATCAAGCGCCCGATCAGTTGGTTTGATTTGCACCTCTTGTAAGAGACGCGCTAACACCATTGGCTCGAGTAGATATCGGCCTTCAGCTACTTGTAGATCTTCGTCGATATAGGCGATGCCAACCATCGTAAATGGAACAAACATCTCGCGGGCGATGCCACCCATAGCCCCTAAGATCCGCTCATCATAGACCTTATTGGGACGCAATTGCCCATCAACCATGTTATTGCGCGCAGAAGCATAATCGGGGATTTTGGGTTGGGTTACAGCATTCATAGGATAATTCCAGAAAGTAGTTGACGCCATCTATATACAATTCAAGCCATCTGATAGCAATTAACACGGCGCAGTTGACCTTATACCACTGAAAACCTTACTGTGCCGACCCATTAGAAGGCGCGGTGGCAGAATGGCTATGCAGAGGACTGCAAATCCTTGTATGCCGGTTCGATTCCGGCCCGTGCCTCCATATAAATTATGATCTGCAATCTTAAGGATTGCGGTCTCAGACTAATCACTCCCTATCTAGGATACAAAGTGACGGCTCTTTGTTCAAAGGCAGTTACCATTCTGCGTAAGGCCTTATCAAAAAATATTTCCATCATTGAGCGCATAAGGGGCGAGTGAAAATCGAAATCGACTTCAAAAGACAACGCACAGGCACCATTTTTTGCTGGCTCAAAATGCCATTCATTTTTGAGATGAGATAATGGTCCGGCAACATAACTTACCGATATATTTTTTGGTGCATCAAGTGTCACGATAGAGGTAAACTTTTCACGAAACATCTTATAGCCAATGATTAAATCAGCCGTGATAACATTCTCCTTATGTTCGAGAACGCGCGCACCTAAGCACCAGGGTAAGAATTCAGGATAACGTTCAATATCAGATACCAGCTCATAAAGCTGTTCCGGGCTAAATGGTAAGGTCCGGGTTTCAGTATGCCTTGGCATTAGCTACCTAATAAATTTCGCGGATACATTCAGTTTTCTCCATTTCTTAACCTAGTTTAAACAAAACTCGCCGATAAGCTGAGGTTCCGTCAAGTCACCCCCTCAATACCCGAAAGATCAAGCGAGATGTGGAAGAAATCATTCCTGGTTATTATGATGACCACAACCATCGCCTTTGCAGCTGTGGCCGACACTGCTTCGCCTGATAACAATGATATAGCAAAGGCTCTTTTGGCCCCCGATATCACCATCGGAGATTATTCGCTTAATCGAGATGACCTCGCGAAGTTTTACACGGCGCGCGACTTTCGCCCGGCGTGGTCATTCGTTAATCAAGATAATCTCGACGCCTTTACAAATTTTCTGACCTCGCTTGACCAACTCATCACTTGGCATGGGTTACAGCGCGATGACTATCCGATTGATCTTATGCAGCAGCTTATCAAGCAAACTGACGATCCCAGTAAACTTAAACTTGAACTGCTTGTAACCGATAGCCTCGTTCGGCTAGCTCATGATTTGCACGGTGACGGTATCGATCTTAATACTATTTACCCGGGATGGAGTTTTCATCGCTCTGATCTTGATATTCCGACCGAACTCTCAACGGCCGTCGCTAGCAATAGAATAAATGAGTTCATGGAAAGCATCTCACCGCAATATGACGATTATGACGATCTCGCCGTAGCTTTGAGCCATTATCGCGACTTACAATCTAAAGGTGGCTGGGCCAAAATAGATCCAGGACCTACGTTGAAGCCCAACGACAAAGGTCCGCGTATAAGTCAATTACGCGCGCGCCTGGCAATTGAGGATTACGTGCCTTCAGTCGCGCCGGCAGAAAACGGCGATCTCTTCGATAGTGATTTACACAAAGCTTTGCAAGAATATCAAATGCGCAACGGCCTCGAGCCGGACGGAAATCTTGGCGGCAAAACACTCGAGGCCCTCAATATTCCTGTAACAACACGTATCGACCAGATTAGTGCCAATATGGAACGTTGGCGGCATACGCCGGATGAATTACCGGATCGTTATGCCATGGTCAATATTGCTGACGCTTCTATCGATGTAATTGAGAACGAAAATTTAATTTACACAAGCGCTGTCATCGTTGGACGCGTCGACCGTAAAACACCATTTATTCAAAGTATAATTCGCAGCATGATTGTCAACCCGTCATGGCACGTGCCGGCTAAAATTGCTCAAAAGGATATTTTACCCAAACTCAGACGTGATCCGCATTATCTCGAAAAACTCGGCTTTACTATCAGCGACAGCGAAGACGACCCCCATGGTGACAACATCGACTGGGCGTCCATGCCCGATAGAGAATTTAATTTTCATTTACGTCAGTCGCCAGGCGATATGAACAGCCTCGGCAGACTTAAATTTGATTTTGACAATGATTTTTCTGTTTACCTACATGGTACACCTCATAAAGAGCTCTTTAAGAAGTTTGAGCGGACACTCAGTTCAGGTTGTGTACGTTTACAAAGCCCGCAAACTTTTGCAGAAGTTGTTCTTAGTTCAAACGAGGGTAACTGGAACGTCAAACATATCGAAGACGAAATTGCTAAAAATAAAACACACTGGGTGGCTGTAGCTAAGCCACTTCCGCTCTACATCCTCTATTGGACGGTTTTTATGGATGAAGACGGCCAGATAAATTTCCGCCGCGATGTTTATGACTATGATCGCTTTCTGATTGAAAATCTCCAGGGACAAGATACCGATAAGCCGTCCAGTGATTCCACAAAAGACATATTAAGCCATTGATATTAAATATATATTTATTACCCAAGATATATTTCTTGTCAGCCAAGCTCTAGCGAACTACTTCTCGTAGCCATAGGAATGCGAAGCCGTAGCATCAAACCCTGTCACAACAACTAAAATATATTGGATGACGAAACTCTTCGACGGAACACGCCGCAGGTTTTTACATATGAGTATCGCTACAATGGCGTGCACTGTGGCTACGCCTGCTTTCGCTCTTGTGCCTAAAATAAGAGCTGCACGTGAGCTCGCTTTTCATAATCTACACACCGATGAAAAACTGCGCATTACGTATTGGAAGGATGGCAACTATAACCGTCAGGCTTGCCAGCAAATCAACCATATATTACGTGATTTTCGTTCTGGCGACACATATCCAATCGATATACGTCTTTTTGATCTTTTGCACGAACTGCAAACCAAGTTGAATAACGATGGAACTATTGAAATTATCTCTGGTTATCGTTCACCTAAAACCAACATGATGCTGGCAAGTCTATCGGACGGTGTCGCTAAGAACAGTTATCATACCAAGGGCATGGCGATTGATATTCGCATGCCAGGCTCGTCATTGCCCAAAATACATAAAACAGCCCTAGCCATGCGTCGCGGCGGCGTTGGCTACTATCCTGATTCAGAATTTGTCCATGTTGATGTTGGACCCATTCGACGTTGGTAGTGGCCTAAGGCTTCTGTGCAGCTTTCCTCGCCGCTCTTAATTTCTCAAAATCATCGCCAGCTAAATAGGAAGATCTTGTCAAAGGTGAACTTGATACCATCAAGAAGCCTTTACCGCGCGCCAACTGAGCGTACTCATTAAATTCATCCGGTGTTACGAAACGATCAATCGGCGCATGCTTCGGGGTCGGCTGCAAATACTGTCCTATAGTTAAAAAATCTACCTCGGCTGCGCGCAAATCATCCATCACTTGACCAACCTCTTCCTTTGTCTCACCCAAACCAACCATCAAGCCCGATTTGGTGAAAAGCAGCGGATCTAATTCCTTGGCACGTTTTAAGAGATTA
The DNA here is from genome assembly GCA_013286365.1 of Alphaproteobacteria bacterium. Classification (GTDB taxonomy): domain Bacteria; phylum Pseudomonadota; class Alphaproteobacteria; order UBA9219; family UBA9219; genus JABDFY01. The sequence continues at coordinate 56,543 of JABDFY010000003.1, read as the reverse complement.
AGAGAAGTAAAGTAGCGCGCGCCAGGCCGGATGGTTGGATAAAGTCTTGGGACCGTTTCTAGATTATGATTGTAAACATCAGGCTTGGCCTTGACGACAACTTCAAGAGCGCCATCTTTGCGCATAAAATCGGGGGTCAGGACTTCAACAGTACATAGAGGTGACGTTTCGCGTAAACGTAGGATGACACGGGCAAAATGGCTAGCACCACCGTCATCAAGATCGTCACGATCAACAGATGTAATAACCACATGGCTAAGACCAAGCTTTCCGACGGCTTCAGCCAAACGATCGGGCTCATGCGGATCTAGGAGATCAGGTTTTCCTGTCGCAACGTTGCAAAAAGCGCAAGCACGCGTGCACACTGCTCCCAAGATCATGAAGGTGGCGTGCTTATGCTTCCAGCACTCGCCAATATTGGGGCAAGCAGCTTCTTCGCACACAGTATTAAGTTTAAGGGCCCTCATCAGCCCTACGGTCTCATGATACTCGCGACTAACTGGCGCCTTTACCCTAATCCAATCCGGCTTGCGCGGGGATGGATTGTCCGGTCGATGCGCCTTTTCTGGATGGCGTTCTTTCTGAGCTCGTGTTCCGTCCATGATGCGCTTACATATGCACCACACGACCATAAGCGTCCAGCACGGCCTCGTGCATGGTCTCCGAGATGGTCGGGTGAGGAAAAATAGCCTCTATTAACTCTTGTTCAGTCGTCTCAAGCGTTCGCGCAATGACATAACCTTGGATCATCTCCGTCACTTCAGCCCCTATCATGTGCGCGCCCAGAAGTTCACCTGTTTTGGCATCGAAAATCACCTTCGTCATCCCTTCAGCCTCTCCCATAGCAATGGCCTTTCCGTTACCAATAAAAGGAAAGCGGCCGACGCGCACTTCGCGACCTGAGGCTTTGGCCTTAGCTTCTGTTATACCAACGCTTGCAATCTGTGGCGAACAATAGGTACAGCCAGGAATATTGTCAGTCTTTAAGGGATGCACGCCTTTGATGCCGAGCATGTGCTCAACACAAACAACGCCTTCATGGCTTGCTTTATGGGCAAGCCAAGGTGGTCCGACAACATCGCCAATGGCATAGATGCCGGGTTCATCCGTTTCACACCACTGGTTGATGACAATGTGATTTTTTTCAACCTTCACTTTTGTACCCTCAAGCCCGATATTCTCGGTATTGCCGGTAATACCAATAGCTAATATCACGCGATCAAACGTCGTTAGTGAAGCCACACCACCCTGCTCGATCATAGCTGTGACGTTATCGGATTTCTTCTCAAGTTTTTTAACTGTAGCGGATGTGAGAATTTTTATACCTTGTTTTTCGAATGCCTTGCGTGCGAATGCTGAGATTTCTTCATCCTCAACCGGTAAAATGCGCTCCAAAACTTCTGCAACGGTAACCTCGACACCCAAAGCGCGATAAAAACTGGCAAATTCGATACCAATGGCTCCCGAACCGATAATAAGAAGCGATTTTGGCAATGACGTCGGTACCATCGCTTCTTTATATGTCCAGATCAGTTTGCCGTCAGGCTCCAAGCCAGGCAGCACCCGTGGTCGCGCACCCGTAGCCAAAATGATGTGCTCAGATACAAGTTCAATCGGCTTATTTCCGTTCTTTCTAACTTCAACTTTACCGCCACCCTGCAGTTTTGCCGTCCCCTCGAGGACGTCCACTTTATTTTTCTTCATAAGATGCTTAACGCCGGCAGATAGCTGACCCGCAACTTTACGCGACCGTTCAACTATTTTATTAAGATCAAATTTGTAGTCTTTGATAATAAAGCCAAAATCAGAGCTATGCTTAAGTAAGGTGGCAATTTCAGCTGACCGTAGCAGCGCTTTTGTCGGTATACATCCCCAATTAAGACATATGCCGCCCATATTTTCGCGTTCAACTAAAATGACTTTTTTGCCAAGTTGCGCCGCACGAATAGCCGCGACATAGCCACCAGGGCCTCCGCCTATAACGATGAGATCAGTGGATTGTGACATTCTTCACGCTCTTTTTCTGAGAAAAATATTTCTCTAGCCAAAGCTTTTTAATCGTCGGCAAGGAGAAAGTCGATAATAGATAGCCCATAACAGGTACGAGCGCATGTTTAAGAGCGCCCTCATGACCGAGTATGATCAATAATATGACACCACACACATAAGTCATACCGGCGATCAGCCCGCGTCTTAGCCAACTCACTTCCCAAGCTTTGTCCGATCCGACACGATCATTTCGCTCTTCTATGGCCCTGATCCGGTCTTCAAGCTCGCGCATTAGACGACCAGGCTATAGGGATTTTCAATCAAGGGCTTAAAGGCTGCCAAAAATTCGGCACCAACTGCCCCATCAACTGCGCGATGATCAACCGAAAGCGTACAACTCATAACAGTAGCAATAGCTATTAGTCCTTTTTTGACAACCGCACGCTCTTCGCCAGCACCTACGGCCAAAATGCAAGCCTGCGGTGGATTGATAATGGCTGCAAACTCACGGATGCCAAACATTCCAAGGTTGGATATAGTAAAACCTCCGCCCTGAAATTCTACCGGCCGCAGCTTACCTTCACGGGCGCGCATGCCGAGATCTTTCATTTCTGTCGATAGCTGAATGAGCGTTTTCGTATCAGCTTTTTTGATAATTGGCGTCACCAGGCCATTAGGTGTCGCTACCGCAACGGAGATATCAATATCCTCATATTGCAAAATGGCTTCTTCTGTCCAAGAGACATTAGCAGCCGGAACTTTTTTCATCGCTAGGGCAACGGCGCGAATAATGCAGTCATTAACGGAAACTTTAACTGGCGCGCTTTCATTGACACTTTTACGCAAAGCCAGCAAAGCATCGATTTCACAATCGATGGTAAGATAGAAATGCGGCATGAGTTGTTTAGATTCTTGCAGCCGTTTAGCAATAACTTTTCGAACTGTGCTATTGGGAACCGTATGGAACGCCATGCCCAGTTTTTCAGCATAATCGCGAGCATCGATACCTTGCGGGAATGAAGGCGTGGATGGAGAGGCACGTTGACCTCCTCGAGATGAGCCCGAAGCTATAGCAGCATCAACATCGGCTTTGATAACACGACCGCCCGGACCACTACCTTGCAAACCGCTGAGTTCAATCCCAGACTGCCCAGCCAAACGTTTGGCAAGCGGGCTCGCCACAACGCGCTGAGCACCACGCCCCCCATCGCCAGGCAACGGTTTGGCACTTGTTGAGGAAGGTATTTGTGGACTGGTTTGCGCTTCTATTTTTGTAGGTTGAGGCGCCTTTGTTTCAGCTGGAGTTGGGCTATTTGTTTTTGGGGGTGGTTTTGATGTATCTGAGGCGGTGCTATTTTCTTCACCCTCTTCGCTCAACAAAGCAATTGGTGTGTTTACTTTAATGCCTTGAGTACCCGCAGGGAAAAGGATCTTAAGCAGTTTACCTTCATCAACGGCTTCGACTTCCATCGTCGCTTTATCCGTTTCGATTTCAGCGATAACCTGACCTGCCTTGATCGTATCTCCTTCTTTCTTAAGCCAACGGGCAACATTTCCCTCGGTCATGGTCGGTGACAACGCAGGCATAAGAATTTGAATAGGCATGAAGTCCTCTTTTCCAGCCTTATAAGCTGTCGATTGGAACTCCGGGGTTGAGCGCTTCGTAGTCAGAGTTATTCACAACATCCCCACCATTCAAAGCAGCATCTTTTTCCAGCCTGACATGGAATCCCTGCACAGCGTTTATCTCCTGAATACCATCAGTGTGCATTCCTTTAGCTTTATAAATTGGTATTGTTTTGGCGATTTGTCTGGCTTCTTGAGGCGATGTCGCCGCGACAAATATATTGGTGTGAGATTCATATATACCATAATTAGTTTCCTTGTCATAAAAGCCGACATGGACAATATAGAGCTTTTTATTTGCATCATTGGTCATAAGCAATCCCCAAGAACTCAGGCGATCTAGCGATAGCAAACATTCCTGGCAGCCGAAAGGATATTCTCCGGCTGCGGAAGGGCAAGCTTCTCAAGATTGGCCGCATAAGGCAATGGCACATCTGCCGCATGAACCCTGGCCATAGGCGCATCGAGATAGTCAAAGGCCTGCTCCATCATGAGTGCCGCAATTTCAGCTCCAATACCGGCGAAAGCCCAGCCCTCTTCCGCCGTAACGAGGCGATTGGTCTTCTTGACGCTTTCGATGATTGTTTCTGTATCCAAAGGACGTAGTGAACGCAAATTAATGACTTCCGCCTCTAGTCCTTCTTTAGCGAGCTCATCGGCTGCAGATAAAGCGTAGCCCACCATACGGGAAAAAGCCACGATTGTGAGATCACTGCCGTGACGCATAATTTTTGCCTTACCGATCGGTATCGTATAATCCGGGTCATCGGGTACATTGAAACTCTGGCCGTACATTAATTCATGTTCGAGAAAGATAATCGGATTTTTGTCACGCACCGATGACTTCAATAGACCTTTTGCATCATCCGCATCGTAGGGGGCAACGACCTTCAAACCAGGTATATGAGAATACCAACTGGCATAACATTGCGAGTGCTGCGCGGCTACGCGTGACGCTGCACCGTTGGGGCCACGAAATACAATGGGGCACCCCATCTGTCCCCCAGACATGTAAAGGGTCTTGGCAGCCGAGTTAATGATTTGATCCATCGCCTGCATGGCAAAATTCATCGTCATAAATTCGATAATGGGACATAAACCACCGAAGGCAGCGCCGATACCTAACCCAGCAAAACCCATTTCGGTGATAGGTGTATCAATGACACGTTTTTCCCCAAATTCCTGCAACAGACCCTGGCTAACTTTATAGGCACCCTGATACTGGGCTACTTCCTCGCCCATCAGAAAAACATTCGGATCGCGGCGCATTTCTTCAGCCATACCATCTCGCAAGGCCTCACGCACAGTTTGTTTAATAAATTTGTCAAAATGTTTTTCGTCAGGCGTGGTTGTGGGCGATGCCGGAATAGGTTTAGATGGCACGACCGTCAGCAGTGGCCGTGTTTCAATTTTTGGTGTTTCATTTTGTGTTTTGGGAGCCGAGACAGTTTTATCGACTGCATCCAAGTTCTCGCCGTCTTCCAATAACACGGCAATAGGCTGATTGACTTTAACGCCTTCCGTTCCGGCAGGAATAAGGATCTTACCAAGACGGCCTTCGTCGATAGCCTCAATTTCCATCGTGGCTTTGTCAGTTTCAATCTCGGCCATTATCTGACCCGGCTTAACGGCATCGCCTTCTTTTTTTAGCCAGCGCGCAATCTTACCTTCCGTCATCGTAGGCGACAGCGCAGGCATTAATATCTCTATCGTCATGCGGGTATTACCAGGTGGTCAAGATTGTACAAGGACGTCTGTCCACAGCTCGGACGGATCCGGTTCCGGACTACTTTGAGCAAATTCAACGGCCTCGGCGATTATCTCCTTTATTTCACGCTCGATGCCTTTGAGATTTTCTTCAGTCGTATATCCTTCTTTCAAAATTACGGCACGCAAAGCATCAATTGGATCATGATGGCCGCGCCATTCTTCGACTTCTTCCTTTGTCCGATATTTTGCTGGGTCAGACATCGAGTGACCACGGTAACGGTAGGTCACCATCTCTAACAGAACAGGACCTTTACCCGCGCGCGCAAATTCAAGCGCTTCGGCAGCGGCCGCCTGGACCTTTACGACGTCCATACCATCGACTTTTTTGCCGATAATACCATAGCCTTCGCCACGACGGTAAAGTTCGCCGGCCGCAGCGCGCTCTTGAGATGTACCCATGCCGTATTTATTGTTTTCGATTATATAAACTACAGGGAGTTTCCACAGCGCCGCCATATTAAAACTTTCATAGACCTGCCCTTGATTAGCCGCACCATCTCCAAGATACGTGATACAAACGCCGCCATCATTTTTATATTTGTGAGCAAAGGCAAGACCTGTGCCAATCGGAACCTGGGCAGCCACAATACCGTGACCTCCAAAGAAATTCTTTTCACGGCTAAACATATGCATCGAGCCGCCTTTGCCGTGCGAATAGCCGGTACTACGACCTGTAAGTTCTGCCATGACACCACGTGGCGCCATTCCTGATGCCAGCATGTGTCCATGGTCACGATAGGAAGTTACAACTGTATCAACAGCTTTTTGTGCAGCCTGAATGCCAACAACGACGGCTTCTTGACCGATGTAAAGATGACAAAAGCCGCCAATCAAACCCATGCCATAGAGTTGGCCGGCCCTCTCCTCGAAGCGGCGAATAAGCAACATGTCGCGAAAGTAGCGCAAGATATCAATGGTCAATTGCTGCGACTGTTGATTAGCCGCTGCAGTTTGTAGCTGCGGCTTCGAAATGAGCATGTCCCCTTCCCTTTGCCGCAAATTGGCGGCGCCTTGATCAATGTATCCTGACCTTCGGTATACGGGTTAATTATGTGCAGCTATCCTGCCGCATCAAGTAGAACGGTTAGTGCTATTTTTCAAGCACACGTTTTATAGCGCTCTAGCAATGCGGTATCATACAGCGCTTCAGCTAACGATTTATTTCTTTCCATATGTTTAACAGGAACTAATATCTCGTCGTTTATTTGCTGCGCTGCGATATATCTTGGTTACTTTCAGGAGGGGTAAGGACGACTATTTCGTTTGGTTTGGAATAATCCAATAATTGACGTGACTTTTCTTCTAATAGATCAGGGTCTAAGCTGTCGGGCCTCATGAGTTGCACGCGATGGGCAAGTTCTTGATGCTCTTTTTGCAACTGCGAAAGCGTCGTTTGGGCGGTTTCGACTTCATTCTGCATGCGCAACATTGCCAGCCAGCCTCTATCGCCCTCGACAGTATGGTAAAGAAAATAGCCAACGACACAGGCGCCTAGAACTGAGGCTATTGTTTGACTAGTGGATCTGTTGATGACGCTTGCCATAGAGAGCTTATATCATAAATGTCGCGGATACTCAACGAACCAAAACGGATGTACCGGCAAAACGCGCTGCCTTACCAAGCTCCTCCTCAATACGAATCAACTGATTGTATTTTGCCAACCGATCTGTGCGTGCCAATGAACCGGTTTTTATCTGGCCGCAGTTAGTCGCCACGGCTAAATCCGCGATCGTTGTGTCTTCTGTTTCGCCTGAGCGATGCGATATAATACTTCGGTAACCAGCTTTGTGCGCCATCTCTACCGCCTCCAGTGTTTCGCTAAGGGTACCGATTTGATTAACCTTAATGAGAATGGCATTAGCGATATCGCGCTCAATTCCCATGGCCAAGCGTCTTGTATTGGTAACAAACACATCATCGCCAACAAGCTGGACTTTTTCTCCGAGCATTTCAGTTAGCACTTCCCAGCCTTCCATATCATCTTCTGCCATACCATCTTCGATTGAAACAATCGGATAGCGCGTACACAAGTCAGCATAGTAGCGCGCCATCTGTTCGGCATTTAGAATTTTGCGCTCACCAGCTAGCTCATAGCGATTATCTTTGTAAAATTCTGTTGCGGCAGCATCCAAAGCAAGAACAACGTCTTCGCCCGGCACGTAGCCAACTTTTTCGCAAGCACGTAATATAAAGCCTATGGCTTCATCTGTTGACGTAAGATTTGGCGCAAAGCCCCCTTCATCGCCGATATTAGTATTGTGACCAATATCCTTGAGTAGCTTTTTAAGCGCATGAAAAATCTCCGCGCCCATGCGAATAGATTCAGTGCAACTTTCGGCCCCAATCGGCATAATCATAAATTCCTGAATATCGATGGGATTATCCGCATGCACACCACCATTAATGATGTTCATCATCGGCACAGGCAGAAGTGAGGCGGATACGCCGCCGATATAGCGGTAAAGAGACACCTCGGCCTCATTGGCGGCTGCTTTGGCCGTTGCCAAGCTCACGCCCAGTATGGCGTTAGTGCCAAGTCTCGATTTATTGGCTGTACCATCAAGTTCGATGAGGGCACCATCAATAGCGATTTGGTCGGCCGCATCCATACCGATAAGGGCATCGGCTATTTCTTCATTGACCGCCTCGACAGCACGCAAAACACCTTTACCACCGAAACGCTGGCTATCGCCGTCACGCAATTCAACGGCTTCATGAGCGCCTGTTGATGCACCCGAAGGTACAGCTGCCCTGCCCACGGCACCACCTTCAAGCTGTACATCAACCTCAACCGTCGGATTGCCGCGGCTATCCAGAATTTCACGGGCGTGAACAAAAGCTATATTGGTCATGTGGCCTCAGATAAATCAGTGAAATACGCTATATATTTAACCTATCACAATAAAATTTGGCAAAGAAAGAAATTCACGATACGGAATAAGCCTATGAAACAACAATCCCCCCCCCTAAACCGTGACTTGTTGGCCAAGACGATGCGGCTTGCCTGTAGCGAAGCGCGTCATTGGTTGGGCGCCACTTCTCCTAATCCTGCCGTCGGCGCCGTCGGTCTTGATGAAGATGGAGAAATCATTTCAGTCAAGGCCCATCAACGTGCCGGAACGATGCATGCTGAAGCAACCCTGATTGCATCACTCAAAGCGCAAAACCAACTTAACAGGTTGCACACCCTCTGCGTAACGCTTGAGCCATGCAATCACTTTGGCCGCACACCACCCTGTACAAATACCATTATCGAAAGTGGCGTAAAAAATGTTGTGATAGGAACGCGTGATCCCAATCCAAACGTAAAAGGCGGTGGACTTGAGCATTTAGCGCAAAGCGGTATTCAGATAACGTGTGGTATAGATGAAGAAGAATGCCTCCAACTTATTCATGCCTTCTCATACAGTGCAATTTCTCACAAACCCTGGATAACCATCAAACGGGCGCTCAATAAAAATGGCTCGATGATACCAGAGGTAGGTCAAAAAACTTTTACCTCGCCATCTGCGCTCACATTGGCACACCAATTACGCAAAAAATGCGATGCCATTCTCACCGGCAGCGGAACAATACTGGCTGATAATCCACTTTTTACCGTACGCCATGTGCCAGATTATCCTGAGAAGAGGCGTTGGTTGGCTATTATCGATCGCCGCAACCGTGTACCCCAAAACTATATTGAGGCCGCACGCGAACGCAAGTTGGACGCCATTATTTATAGAAGTCCAGAAGAAGCCATTAAGGATTTGATAGATAAAGATGTACGCGATGTGTTGATTGAAGCAGGGCCTGCTTTATCCCAAGCAGTCCTTGACTTAGGCGTGTGGACGATGTTTGTTACACTTCAACAAGGCGATCCAGACATAATAGATGTCCGGTTTAACCCATCTGAACCAGTGCCGTTTGACGTTGGAGAATTCCGTTGGGATTACTTTCTGCCTGCATGAAAAATCGCGACATGACTATAGAGCTCAAAGCTTCATCTCAATTGCCTACCCGATTTGGTGATTTCCGACTGGATATCTTTGCCGATAATCAGGGCCAGGAGCATATGGTACTTCTTGCCGGTAGCCCCAAAAATGGCTGCCTTGTGCGGCTACACTCCGAGTGTGCAACAGGTGATATTTTAGGCTCGTTGCGATGCGATTGCCGCGATCAACTGGAGCTATCTTTACGCCGCATCAATGATAGTGGGGAGGGCATATTCATCTATTTGCGCGGACACGAGGGCCGCGGCATAGGCCTTGCCAATAAAATTAAAGCCTATGCCCTGCAAGAAAGTGGCCTCGATACGGTCGAGGCTAATCTTAAATTGGGCTTTGCACCTGATCAACGCGATTATCAGAACGCCTTTGCCATTCTCAAACATTATCATATCGATCAAATCAATTTACTGACCAACAATCGAAGTAAAATCGCTGCATTTGAAAATTCAGGAATTACCGTTAATGAGCACATGCCTTTATGGACGGCGACGAACCCGCACAATGAAAACTATGTCGATACAAAACAAAAACGGATGGGGCATATTCCGCCAGTGCCTGTGAAAATAACGCATCTTCGTTAAGCAACCCCACTCAAATGAGCGACTTCTGATACATAAATTTCATCAACGTTTATTTATGCGGCAAAACAATACACACATAATCCAATGATTGATCAAAAGAAACAGGAAGGCGCTGTATAGCTAACGGATACACTGCCACTGTCAGCACCGCCAAAAACACCAACAAGCCCATCGCCATTGCCAAGACCACCGTAATCAATGCCCCATGTGCTCAAGCCGCTACCGTCGCCACCGTTACCGCCATAGCTGCCGCCGTAGCCCCCACCTACCATGGCACCGCTTGCCTCACCACCACCGCCACTTCCATAGCCGCCGCCACCACCACCTGGGGTTTCACCTTCAAAGACTCCTGAGACCCAATTACTACCGCCTATGCCACCAATGGCACCGACACCGCCATAACCGGCAGTGCACTCAGTGTGCCCAGTCGTAGTACCCGGCCCATCCCAATAAAGGCCAGCGCCCCCATTGCCACCAGCACCGGCACTTCCGTTGGTCACGCCGACGAAGCCACTCGCGCCGAAGAAACCAGTGTCGCCAGCGCCGCCACCCGCGCCGCCAGCACTACCCGTGCCGCCGGCACCACCGTAATTGCCATCTCCGCCGCCGACGATGGGATAGTCATAAGAGCCACTGCCGCCGCCACCGCCGTAGTAGCCACTGCCGCCGCCACCACCACAAGCGCCACCACGACCACCACCACCACCAGCATAGATTTGTAGTGTGTCGCCTGCGGCTACAACGATTGGTCCACCATTGGAAGAAGCGCCGTTGTTGCCCTGGCAGCAGCCAGAGCTGCCGTTGCCACCCGCCGCAGAAGCTTGAACCGTTCCGTTAACCACAATAGCCGAACTTCCGCCGCCGCCGCCGGCGTAGTAGCTGCCGCCGGCGCCTCCAACCATTGTATACATAATCGAAGCCCCACCCGCCGGAACGGTGACTGATAGCTGCGTGAGGATTTGGCTGGTACAGCTTACGTTGCAGGAAGCCGTTGCTCCGCAGCTTAGTCCTGAACAATAACTGTCGGCAACAACGGCCCCATCGTTGCGGGTACATGTTGCCACTGGGATTGTGCTGGTACCTAGGCCGCAAGCCGATGGACATGAACCACCGTAGGTAGGGGTATAAGTCGGCGTCGTGCACACACCGCTAATATCAACATCACTTGGGCAGGAGATAACCGTTACCGAAGCTGTTTGTTTTTGAAGGGTGTCCTCACAGACAAGAGTATAAGTTGTTGTGGCCACGGGAGAAACCACGAGCGTCCCGCCGGCAGTAGATACGCTCGTTCCGTTAATCGAGCATGATAGACCGGGTGGCGGCAAGGTAACCGTCCATGTAAGCGTTGAACTACTCGCCGTATTAAGAGCCAATATAATCGGCGTGGCGATCAAGCTCACCGTAATCGGCTGTTCAACAGTAATTGTGACCTTCGCCAAAGAGGTAACATCTTTGTCGCCTAAGTCTGTAATTGTATAACTCACATTGCTATGAGGCGTCGTTGTAACACCAAGAGGTGTCAGGGCTACAGACGAAGCGCCCGTATTGTCGGTAGATTCTATAGAATAACCACCAGTTCCAGTCGTCACGGCTACCAATCCTGTGACTGTAGGTACTGTGCTTGAAATAAATGATGATCCCGTGACGGTATTGCCACTCGTACCATTTAATGTGCTCGTCACAACAGGTGATACGGAATCCTGTGAAGTGCTTGTATCCGATAATGAAGCGTCCCAATTCAAAGTAACAAGCGTGCCCGCCAAAACAGTAATTGCTGACCCCGAAACGGGCCCTGACATCGTTGAGGCAGAAGCTGTAAACGTCAAGTCTGGGCCAAAAGTAACAACAGGCCACCAACTGGGTGCCGGCGCGACGCCATCGGCGCTCTGCTGTCCACTCCACAACACTTGAGCATTGATTGTCGTCCAGCCGCTATGGCATGACGTAAACTGAACACTTTCGGGAGTTGGCATGGGCCAGGTCGCAAAATGTGTCGGACTATACCAGCGGCTATAAATTGTCGGAGCGTTTACAGTTGGTGCGTCACCACACCCTGCCGTGGAATAAGTTGATAGTCCGACAGAGGATGGTGATGGAACAACCCAAGTGGTCGTAGGCGGAAACGGTCGCGAGCAATATACGACTGAAAGATAGCCTGGGTGGTTGTAAGAGTTATAAAATTGACTCCACTCATAGGCCGTATGGAACGGTACAAAATTAGAGACACCTGTCGAACCACTCGAAGTGTTATCGACATAGCGGCAAGCATTCCAAACATCGATGGGGGCGATGGCACTTCCCGGATCGCTTCTTACGGCGTTATAGCAGCCAACTGCATGCGTACATACTGTTGTTGATAGATCCGCTGAAGAATAGACTTGTGTTATCGCGCCGTTAGTCGAGCCACTTAAATCGAGCGTGCATGCATTCGTCGCGCCGCTGGTAATATCGCATTGCCCGGTTGTTGTGCCACCAAGAGTTGTACCGCCAGGAGTTATGCTGCCAGAAGTCACATACGCACTATCGTCGGCAAGGACTTTGGTATTTAAACCAAAAATGCCAATCCATATAGTGGCACATAGAGCACCAACTATGACGGGTGAACGACTGAAATTGTCCAAAACAGATATACCCGAATCCTATCAGGATTCTTTGCCAGAGGCAGAATTTATAGGAGAATATTAAGCATTTCTAATGAAAATAATGTTAATTTATCAATTGTTACAACGCATTAATACACGGTATTTTGCTTCGTTGGGTCATAATTCACAATTAATCACGCCTCACCCTACATATACGGACTAGAAACAGCATCATAGTTTTAATTAATTACTGTCTAATCGGCATTGAACAAAATCATAATTCGATAAATAACTGGCCAGGTTGGTCGCTCCAAAATCAAGTGACTAGTGCCTGATCTGTCTGAATTATACCAAGCGTCCCTGCCTGACAGCTGCGGCAATGAACGACCGAAATAACGGGTGGGGATCAAGTGGCTTGGACTTGAGTTCAGGGTGAAACTGTACGCCGATAAACCATGGATGATCTTTGCGTTCGACAATTTCCGGGAGTTGGCCATCGGGCGATAATCCACAAAAGACCAACCCTGCTTTTTCCAATTGCGGACGAAAATTGATGTTCACCTCATAACGGTGACGGTGACGCTCCGTGATATGATCGATACCGTAAATTTCACGAACTTTGCTACCTTTAAGGAGATTGCAGGGATAAGTGCCAAGACGCATCGTGCCGCCCATATCGCCGTTGGCTTTTCGCACCTCAAGCTGATTACCCTTGATCCATTCCGTCATAAGACCGACGACGGCTTGATCGCTTTGTCCAAACTCACTTGATGTGGCCTTCGTCAAGCCACCCGCATACCTTGCGGCTTCGATGACGGCCATTTGCATGCCAAAACAAATGCCAAAATAGGGAATTTGTTTTTCACGGGCATACGAAGCTGCTCGAATTTTACCTTCTGTCCCTCGTTCACCGAAGCCGCCTGGAACGAGAATCCCGTTGACACCTTCAAGCTGTAAGGTGGCATTTTTATCTTCAAAGACTTGGGAATCCATCCACTTCAAATTGACCCTAACATTATTAGCAATACCCCCATGTGCTAAGGCTTCACTGAGTGATTTATAGCTATCGAGTAGACTTGTATATTTTCCGACAACGGCAATCGTAACTTCGCCTTCCGGTTGGCGTACGCGATCGACGATATTACGCCAACGCGACAAATCCGGTGCTTTATTGGTTGGTAAATTAAAGTAACGCAATACTTGCTCATCAAACCCCTGCTCATGGTAGTTGATCGGTACGGCATAAATTGTATCGACATCCAGAGCAGCAATGACCCGTTCGTGCTTAATGTTACAAAAGAGAGCGATCTTCTTGCGCTCTCCATCTGGAATGGGTCGCTCCGCCCGGCACAGCAGGATTTCAGGTTGGATACCTACGCTGAGCAATTCCTTTACTGAATGCTGCGTCGGTTTGGTTTTTAGTTCTCCGGCTGTCTTTATATAGGGCAGCAGCGTTACATGAACAAAAAGACTACGTTCGTCGCTGAGCTCATTACCTAGCTGGCGAATGGCCTCGAGAAAGGGCAAGCTTTCGATATCGCCTACCGTGCCACCTATCTCACATATACAAAATTCTTCATCAGTTAAATCAGCACGTATAAATTCCTTGATAGCATCTGTGACGTGAGGAATGACCTGAACGGTGGCGCCCAGATAATCACCGCGTCTTTCCTTGGCGATAACTGTCGAATATATTTTACCAGTCGTAACATTATCGCTTTGGCGGGAGGCAACACCTGTAAATCGTTCGTAATGTCCCAGATCAAGATCTGTTTCAGCACCATCATCGGTGACATAAACTTCACCGTGTTGGGTCGGGCTCATGGTACCGGGATCAACGTTCAAGTAGGGGTCTAATTTACGAAGGCGGACTTTATACCCGCGTGCTTGAAGAAGCGCCCCAAGTGCGGCAGCCGCGATGCCTTTACCAAGAGACGACACCACGCCGCCAGTTACAAATATAAAGCGTGTTGCCATACTCGAGTACACTCCTTTTTAAATCTGCATCTTCAATTCATTCCCCTTACTTAGTGGGCAACAGGGACTTGCGGCGCCAAAGGCGGGGGTACCGGCAACTCTTCGGATGTTGGCGCTGCCTTTGTTGATGGTGGCGTAGCTGGTTGAGGTGCCGTAACAGGCTCTGAGGGGACTGCAGGCGTTGGAGACTGTGACGATGGTGCCGCCGGAGGCGGCGACAGAGATACAGGTGCCGACACTGGTGCTGACGGCGCCGAAAGCGGTGCAGGTATTTGCGGCTGTGATGATGAAGATGGTGAAGATGGTGCCATCGGCACAATCTGATCTAAGAGGCTGCGCGATTGGTGATGGCTGCTAGCGATATATCCAAGAGCTAAACTGGTGCAGATAAAAAGTGCCGCTAATATGGCCGTTGTTCGGGTAAGCAGGTTGGCGGATCCGCGCGCGGTAAATAAACCACCCATCGTGCTACCACCACCCATCAATCCACCACCGTCCTGCGCCGTCCGCTGAATGAGAATGACAGAGACAAGCGCTACGGCTATCATTAAGTGAATAACCAGCAAGACAGTGCCCATTTAACCCTCCGAATATTAACAAAAATACACCTTCAACGGCATCCATAAGTATGGGTGAGAGCCGTTTAAAGTCACAGATAATTTTGGCTGGAATGATTTTATAAAGTATCCGCACCCGAAAAGCTAGTGTGGATTTGACAAGTTTTTTACAGTTTTACCTACATTTCTCGGCTATGGCCCAAAACCCGTCGCCATTAATACTTGCACTACCTACCAAAACACCATCGACTTCCTGATTTTCAAGTATGGAGCCAGCGTTTTGTGGCGTAACCGAACCTCCGTAGATAACTTGTACGGCTTCGCCAGCAGCACCTAACGCTTTGCGGATTGTTTGATGGACGCTTTCTATATCTTTTATTTCTGGTTGCTGGCCGCTACCGATAGCCCAAACTGGCTCATAGGCAACGACGAGTTGTGCAATCTGATTTTTTTCTGGCAACGAAGCCCGCAGTTGTTGTTCAATTACTTCGACCGTCTTTGCTGATGTCCGTTGTTCTTCGGTTTCGCCAACACAAACAATCGTGGTCAAGCCAGCTAACTGTGCGGCAGCAACTTTTTTTGAAATTAATTCGTTAGTTTCTTGATGAGCCAAACGGCGTTCGGAATGACCCAAAATGACATAACGGCAGCCAAGATCAGCAAACATCGCCGCACTCACATCACCCGTATAAGCGCCATGTGTTGCGTGATGGCAGTCCTGAGCCCCCAATAGGAGCGGGGAACCCATGATGGCTTCAGATACCGGCCAGGTAAGCGTGGCCGGCGGACACACCGCAATATCAAAATTTAAGGGTTTTTTGGCTGCAATCTTGTCTGCAAGCTCACGGGCTAGAACAAGGCCAGACGTCAATCGGCCATACATTTTCCAGTTTCCAACCACCAATCGCCGGCGTTTTGCCATGTTATGCTCTCAATCTATGATTCTGGGCTTCTGTTTTGCCCTCGAGGCTTTTATCATGCCCTTTAGGATCAGAAAACGACAAAGAGAGAAAGGCACTTTTTCATGTTGCAAACGATGCGCCACTGGGCCCAGCACTGGTTTTTAAAGGGCCTCATGCTGTTTTTGGTCATTAGTTTTGCCATCTGGGGTATTGGCGACATTTTCCGCGGCAACCCTTTGCAGCGCACTGTGGCAAAATCAGGCAGTGTAAGTCTTAGTGTTCAAGCTCTTGATAAACAGTTTGAAGACGAACTGGCTCACGCCCGCCAGATGTTGGGTCCCGATTTAACGGCACAACAGGCTCGCCAAATAGGCATCCTCGACAATACGCTGCAAAATATGATTGCACGCGCCGGCCTTGATCAGATGATCGCCAAACAAGGTATTGATGTTCCCGATAGCGCTGTCTTGGATATGCTCGCTGCACAACCGCAACTGCGCGACAAGGATGGCAAGTTTAATAGCGACTTGTTCCATCGCCTCCTCGATCAAACGCACCTTAGCGAGCACGCCTTCTTAATACAAACGCGACAAGATTTAGCGCGCAAACAACTCCTTAATCCTATAACCGAGATCAACAGTTTGCCGCACACAATTACCGATAATGTCTATAAAGCACGTGGCCAAAAGCGCATTCTTGAAGTTATTAGCCTAAAGAATGACAGCATAAGCGACACCACAACACCGGACGATAAGGCTCTCGAGGACTTTTATCATAAAAACCCGGATAAATTTACCGCGCCCGAATATCGCGCGATCACGCTAGCTAAACTTTCGACCGACGACGTAGCAAAAGACATTGCTGTCAGCGATGACGAATTAAAAAAGGCCTACGCCGACAAAGCCGCCGAGCTTACCATGCCGGAACAGCGCGATGTTCTACAGGTCGTGTTACAGGATGAAGTTAAAGCCCAAGATTTAGCCAAAGAAGCTGGCGCTAGCCATGATCTTAAAGCGGCCGCAAAAAAAATTGGCTATGAGGTTGTACCGCTTAACGATCTGACCGAAAAAACAATCTTACCCGAACTCACCGCGAGTGTTTTTGCCCTGAGCCAAGGACAGGTCTCAACACCAATTAAAAGCAGTCTTGGTTGGCACGTCGTGCAGCTCACAAAAATAACCCCGGGCGGCAAATTGGACTTCGATGCCGCTAAGCAGCAATTGGGCGATGAAATCAAGCGTGACCGCGCTACCGAAGTCACGACGCATACGCTCAATCAACTTGATGATGCGCTAGCGGCCGGTCATTCCCTTGAGGATATAGCTGATAGCTTAAGATTGCGCCTCATCAAAATACCTGCCATCGATACGGCCGGAAAATTGTCTGACGGCAAGGATCCACAAGAATTACCGTCTAAAGACGATGTCCTTAAAACTGCCTTTGGCCAAGGCAGCGGTGAAACAAGTCCTGTAATCGATGATCGTAACGGTAACTTCATCGTTGTTCGCACCGACGAAATTACCCCAAGCCAAGTACGGCCTTTGGATGCAATAAAGGAACAAGTGGCAATTGAATGGCGCGCAGGAGATCAAGCAAAAAAAGCCGAAGATCAGGCTCAAACAATTGCCAGCTCTTTACGTGAAGGCAAAACCGCTTCCTCCTTTGCCGCACACAGCGGCGTTGATGTCCGTTTGTCAAAGCCCATCTCGCTGCTCGGCGACAGTGATCCCGGTTTACCAACCAGCCTTCTACCACAGATCCTGCTGATGAAAAAAGGCGACGTGATTACAGAAAAACTCCCCGATCATCAGCTTATATTGCGACTGACAGAAATCGATGACGTTGATCCGGCATCAGACGAGACCGGCTTGCACAAAGTCAGCGACCAACTCACGTCACAAATACCAGCCGAGCTCACGGACGAGTTCGCTCGTTATTTACGCATCATATTCCCCGTCGAAATAGATCAGAGCTTGATGGAAAGTCTTCGCCAGCAAGGCAGCTAACACCATGAAGGCCAGAATAGTAAGAACATAGTATGAACCTGACGCCTGACTTTGCCACTTTCGCTCACGCTTGGGGCGCGGGTAAAAATCAAACTGTTTCGACAGCGCAGTATAACGACACTGAAACGCCTGTTTCAGCGATGTATAAGCTTTGCCATAACAGAGCCTTTAGCTTTCTTCTAGAATCCGCTGAAGGCGGTGCCTTACGTGGTCGCTATTCGATTATCGGACGTGACCCTGATCTTATCTGGCAGTGCCAGCACGGCAAGGGGTCTTCAATCAATCGTCATGCCCTCACCAGTAAGGAAAAATTTAAGACCTCATCACAAACACCGCTTGAAGATTTGCGCGCACTTCTTACCGAATGTCACATTGATGATGTCAATCAACCACAACCCATAGCGGCGGGACTGTTTGGTTATCTAAGCTATGATATGGTGCAATATATGGAGAAGCTGCCGACGCCGCAGCCCATCGGCGTCGAGACGCCAGAAGCCCTTTTAATCCGTCCGACACTGCTAGCCATTTTTGACAATGTAGAAAACCGCATTATCGTTGTAACACCTGTGTGGTACGACAAGTCACAAACCGCAGAACAAGCCTATCAGCTGGCCAAGGAAAGAATTGCTCAAGCCAACCAGGATCTTGCTTCTGCTATGGTTTCGCCGCCGGATGCAAAGATAGGCCCAGCACCTCTGCCGGAGCCCAAAAGCAATATGACTGAGGCTAAGTTCTGCAAAAGTGTGGAGCGAGCCAAAGAGTATATCTGCGCTGGTGATATTTTTCAGGTCGTTTTATCTCAGCGCTTCTCTCTTCCCTTCAAGCTGCCGCCGTTCAGTCTTTACCGTTCGATTAGACGCCTCGACCCGTCACCATTCTTATTTTATTTTAATCTCAAGGATTTTCATATTGTCGGTACAAGTCCAGAAATCCTCGTGCGCGTTCGCGACGGCCAAGTAACCATTCGCCCTATCGCCGGCACGCGCCCGCGTGGCTTTGGCAACCAAAGCGACACCGAGTTAGCTGCAGACTTGCTGGCCGACCCTAAGGAGCTTGCCGAGCATCTGATGTTGCTTGATTTAGGACGCAACGATGTCGGGCGCGTCGCTAAAATTGGTAGCGTCAAAGTTACCGCTCGTAACACAATCGAATATTACAAACACGTCATGCATATTGTATCGAACGTTGAGGGCCAACTCGACAGCAAATATACCTCGCTCGATGCTTTGATCGCCGGATTTCCAGCTGGAACCGTGAGCGGCGCACCTAAAGTTCGGGCGATGGAGATCATTGCCGAGTTGGAGGCAGATCGACGCGGCGTCTATGCTGGTTGCATTGGTTACTTTGGTGCTAACGGTAACATGGATACCGCCATAGCCATTCGTACTGCCGTCATTAAAGACAACGTCATGCATGTCCAAGCCGGAGCCGGCATCGTTTATGACAGCCATCCACAATCGGAATATCGTGAATGCGTCGCCAAAGCGCGTGGATTGATTAGAGCCGCGCAACAGGCGGCCGAGTGCGGAAACTCATTTGACGATTAAGTAACGCACCTAGTACTGATTACTTTCTGACGCCCTCGACGACGCTCATTAACGCCGTATGGAAACGCTCGGGGCTCGATATATTATCAAACGGCGATATATCGTTGCCCATGCCGCGAACATAAATTGTACCAAATCCTAACATTCTACCCAGCACGGTCTGATCAAAGTTAACCCCGGCGACGCGGTTGATAATAATTTCAAAGGTCGTGCGCGAGACAAAACCGTATTTGGCGATGAGACGATGGTTTGTCACGACAAGTTCGGTCGAGGTTTGTTGGATATAAGCCATCATGACAAGGAGGATGCCGAAAATAGTTACAGCACAGGCTGCCATGGCTAAAAACTTAGCAAAATGTTGTGCCAGCGCCGGAC
This sequence comes from Alphaproteobacteria bacterium, assembly GCA_013286365.1. Classification (GTDB taxonomy): domain Bacteria; phylum Pseudomonadota; class Alphaproteobacteria; order UBA9219; family UBA9219; genus JABDFY01. Next base: position 36,642 of record JABDFY010000003.1, on the reverse strand, counting down.
CAAATAGCAAGGTGACGAGATCATTGCTAAAAAAACTGAGTGTCGCACCACACACCGTCAAAGTCAGCCCGTGCACATAAACGATCCAGTGCAAATAGGCGATGTAGACAACATGTTCGCCCGGCAATAAAACTTTTTCAACATAGCTTGACATCAAACCCTCTAACTGACCGCTCTCGTTTTAGTCTCTAGTTTTGGTTTTTCTTCCTGCGCTGCCAACCATTTTTCGGCCTCAAGCGCCGCCATGCAACCCATGCCGGCAGCTGTTACCGCTTGGCGGAAAATTTTATCTTTAACATCGCCTGCCGCATAAACACCGGGAATGTTGGTTGCGGTCGAGTCTGGCTTTGTGACAATGTAGCCCGCCTCATCCATAGCTAACTTACCCTTAAATAACGCCGTCGCTGGATCGTGGCCGATAGCGATAAACAGGCCTGCCGTAGGGATCAAGGTCTCTTGTTTTGTCATCACGTTGCGGACCACAACACCGGTGACTTGCAGATTTGGCTTTTCGATACCTTCAACTTTCTCGACAACGCTATTCCATACAACTTTAATCTTTGCATTATTCATAACCCGGTCATGAAGTATCTTCTCGCCGCGAAATGCGTCGCGGCGATGTATCAGCGTAACTTTGGTCGCATGATTAGTAAGATATAAGGCTTCTTCAAGTGCTGTATTGCCGCCGCCAACAACGCACACTTCCTTTCCGCGAAAGAAGAAGCCGTCACATGTCGCGCAGCCCGAAACGCCAAAACCTTGAAATTTCTTTTCACTTTCTATTCCTAACCAGCGCGCCTGCGCTCCCGTGGCTATGATAACACTATCTGCTAGAAAAACATCGCCAGAATCTGCTTCGCAACGAAAAGGGCGCTGATTGAAGTCAACCTTATTGATGCTATCAAAAATAAGTTCGCACCCTACTTTCGAGGCTTGAGATGCCATTTGCTCCATGAGCCAGGGGCCTTGAATGATATCCGCAAAGCCAGGATAATTTTCAACATCCGTCGTAATCGTCAACTGGCCGCCAGGCTGCATGCCCTGAACAAGTATTGGTTTCATATTGGCACGCGCAGCATAAATGGCCGCTGTGTAACCGGCAGGGCCAGCGCCGATGACGAGAACTTTGCTATGATGTGTTTTTGACATTTTTGGATATTGCCACAACTCTCGAAAGGCTCAAACTAAAACCCAAACATGTGATCCAGGCTAAAGGAAGCCTCGGCGTTGATCAGGCCATGATAACCGAACAGCCGGCACGTCGTATCCCTGATAAGAACATAACAATGTTGGCCGGCCGCCTTAAGCTCGTCATCAGTAAATATCTCGCTTACCCGCCACAAAAGCGAGCCACTACAGGCAATACGCACTGTACGCCGAGCAACTTCCTGGCCTTTATTCGAAGTTAAAACCAGCGTCGTATCTGAGGCTGAATGCCACGGCGTTGAGGCAGGATAAATAAGATGACATAGCGTGTCGTAGGGGGCTGGTCCTACACGTAGAAAAAGGCGCGTGCTCAGTCCTGGAGCTTTACCGGCGTAACTCTGTGGTTCATTTTTATAAGTCAGCGCGGTATTAAAAATATGGGCACCAAAACTTGTTTCAGCTGCGTGTCCCGAGTGGTGATCTTGGTAGCGGAAGAGTGCGTGCATCCAACCATCAACCTCATGTCCTGCAGAAAAATCATAGATCAGTTCTATGTGGCCGTAACCGCCGTCAAGTTGGTAGCCGTTTAAGAGATCGGTTACGTTGAGAGCGATTGAATAATTGCGCTTAAGATTGCCAAAGCGGTGTTCTCTTATCTCTTTACCTTTAGAATCGTAAACCAACGCTTTTAAAGGAAGATGTGACTGTGCCGTAGACATAGGCGTCGGCAAAGACCATGTCGTAAAGCGCGCCAAGGGAAGCACCGGCGCCGGTACAATATGCAACTTGCCAAGCAGGTCACCCAAATCTCCAAGCCGTTTGTCTGACTTTAAGTCACTACGTTCGACATTGGGATGGGAAATTCGGCTGTGTCCGTTTTTCGAGAAAATCTCGTAACGTGGACGAACGAAATGCTTACCGGCTTGAATTTCAATCTGCTGCGGCCACCGTGCTGCGGGCAAAAGTTCAGCAACATTCAAACGATAGGTACCAAAGGGCGGTATGGCCTTTTTGAGCGTCGTAATTTCATCTTGCCCCATAAGGTTTAATCCAACTTCACCGGGCGCAATCTCGTTGGGATGGCTATTTTGTATCCACAACACAACCTCTTCATCAGCAGTTGGCGCTGGCAGGCCAGCATATAGATCTGACGGCCATGCATTCGCATCATGTGTACAAGAGAGATCTTTATCGTCGTCGCCGTAGGTATCGAGTGCATATTTTACCACATCATGGCCGGCGGCACCGATGACATGTAAAAATAGCTGTCCACAAAACTCGGGTAGTTTAAAGCGTTCACGGATGTCAACACTATCGATGACCACCGTTGCATTCGGCTCCGGCAATGGCTCTTTCCATTCTACAAGTTTCTGGCCTTTAGCATCGATTAAATAACACCAGACATGACCATCTTTGCTGCCGTACGAGCCCCAATAGTTGGCCGTCACAATCCGGGTATGTTGGCCGCCGGCATCACGAAAAAACGCATAATTTGTTGCAAAATTGATATTGGCTAAATAACGCTGCTTATCGCTCAGCATATCTTCGGGAAGACGCAAAGCATCAAAACTGTACCAAGGTGTATTGGCAGGCATTAAATGGCGAACCTGATCAACGAGCCGTGCGGCATCAAATGAAGCTACCAATATAGATTTACAGACACATTCTCTTAAGCTCGTGACCGGCTGCGCCGCATGATTGCGAAACACGCGACCGATTTGGTCAACATCCTGAACAAATAACCCGGTAATTTCTATTTCAGATAAAGGAAAAAATTCAGCGAATGTCGCCAACTGATTGGAGGGATCATAAATCGCTACCGGTCCGGATTTTTGCAAATGCACAACTAAGTGCCGCGCCTTTTCAGCTACCAGCGGATGGGCGACGGCTTTATAGAAGGCATTGCCGCCAGACTGATTGCTAAATGTATCAATTTTTAACATTTACAATAACCCTTACATCTGATGGCGTGAACGCTTAAAGAATGCGCTCAAACGGTGCCGCCACTGCTCGCGCCAAACAACACCCCTGTCGGTAACCCAATTTAGCTGGATTGAACGCCGTTGCCCTTCATAGGGTTCATGGCCATGCCAAGCATTCGACTGGTTTTTAAAGACTAGAAGCGTTCCTTGATCAGGTGGCACTTCGGTAATGATATCATTTAAATTATCCGGCGAACGTAACAAGCGAAGTCGTCCCGTTGGCTTTTCCCATTTGCCGTTCATATAAAGGAGCACGGTGATTAATTTCGTCTTGCTATCGGTATGAATATGGCCGTCGCGTGCCGCACTCTGTCCTCGTACCGTAATCATAGTTGGACGACCTTTGAGATCGATTGCAAACTTATCGGCAATAGTTGTTGTCATCTCCGGACCAGTAATATCATCGACAAGATGCTTAAACGACCTGCCGTATTTCAAAGTCGGTAAAGGAAAACTCCCTGGCAAATCAACAACCGGATAGTCGGCTTCAATCGCTTCGATAGCTTCCTGGCGAACAAAACTTGGCACGACAAGATACGGGAAGGGCTCCTGCATGACAGGGGCCGCTTTCAAGGCATCGATATTGATGGTCTCGCCAAACATAGTAAAATCCTACAACAATCATCATTTTGATTAAAGCAAAAATCTAGATGTCTTAATCTGGATGTTAACGCGCAAATAGCTTATTTCGTCTGTCTATTGCGCTCGCGCTTCAATGAGCTCTCTTATTTTTTCAGCTACGAATTCCACGTCATTGAGAGGTTTATAGTCCCACGGGGCTAACGTTCCAGCAAAAGGCCGCGTCATATGACTATCACGTAAAATTTGATGGAACTTACGAAATTTATCAGAGCCCCCAGGAAGGTCTATCACATAAACCGGCTTACCTGTCGTACAAGCTTCGGAAACCATATTTACGCTATCACAAGTAACGAGAATATAGTCAGCAAGCCCAAGCATGCCGTAATAAGGGTTTTCACCTTTGCCATCCCAAATGATACTCGGTACACCGATCAAGGCTTGGCGAAGGATGGCTATGTTGTTCTCGCCAGTTCTACGTGAAGGCGTAACCAAGAGACTTCCGCCTGTCGTTTTAGCTAACGCCGCGAGCTGAGCCGCCAAGGGCACCATCTCATGTGGGGTCAATCGATAAACTGCGCTGCTACCGCCGATAAGCACAGCAATACGCGGTGATTTAAGATGTGATAGAGTTGGCAGAAGTTTGTCTGCTTCAGAGCGTAGTTTTTCCTGTGTCACACGATGAAGGGCACCACGCGTGGTTATGACGTTGGGTCCAGACAATCCGTCATGTTGCGGCACAACCACACAATCGAAGCGTAACGGATCGATCACAGGATTTTGTATTTGCACCGTAAGCGCTCTCTTAATGCCGTTTTTATGCGATGCTTGGCGCACATAAAGCGCAGCTGGAATGCTGATTCGCCCGGTCGCAATGACCAGGTCCGGCCAGGGTGGTGTTAATAAGTCACCTTGCGGACTGAAGGCGAAACGCAAGCCGTGTCTTAAAAAAGGCACAAACTGTTTCCATGGTGTCCTTAGAGCTATGCGCTTAATAACTGGTGACAAGTGTAGTGCCTCGGCTAAACCTAGGCACTGGTTTTCCATTCCGGCCTTGCCGTCCGTGATAACCCAGCATGTCACTTGGCTCTTTGAAGACATATAAGCTAGTATCCCCACTTTAACCTAACAGAGCATTGAATAGAGATAGACATGAAGCACGTCAAACTTGACCGGATCGACTTACGAATTCTTCGCGAACTACAAAAGGACGGTAGGATCACTAACGTTGATCTCGCCAAGCTTGTTGGTATCTCTGCGCCACCTTGCTTGCGCCGCGTTCGGGCTCTCGAAGAAGCCGGTTATATTCGCGGCTATCATGCAGACGTAGCTTCGGAAAAACTCGGCTATGGTATAACCGTCTTTACCCAGGTTTCTCTTGCTAATCACGCCGAATCCGATCTGTTGGCGTTTGCTAAACTGGCTGAATCGTGGCCACAAATCCGCGAGTGCTACATGATGACGGGCGATGCAGACTTCATGATCAAGATTGTAGCTGAAGATTGGGAGGGATTTCAAAGATTCCTCACCACACAGCTTGCCGCCGCCCCTAATGTTAGTCATGTCAAATCGGCACCAGCCGTACGCCGCACTAAATACGAGCCGGGCGTGCCTATCGACGATAAAAATGGTACCCCTCCCAAAAAGGAAGAGTGAATTTTTGTACTCTTCAGCCTAGAAAATGTGCAGTCCTCGGCATCCATTAAACTGGAAAAACTTATTCATTTGCCTTAAGTTGCGCTGCTGTTCGTGGCACCTTGCTTCACGATTTGGAGTTCGTCTTGCCTATTCGCTTTATCGTCCAACTTGTTGATATGAGCCGACGCTATGCGTTGGCCGTTGTCGTCGTTGCCCTGGTCTCTAGCCTGGCGCTCGGTTGGTATGTCGTGGGACATATCAAAATTAATACGAACATCAATCAGTTGTTGTCTGCCGATTTGATTTGGCGGCAACGCGAAATGGCGATTGAAAAAGCTTTTCCTCGCCGGAACGATTTATTAATCGTTGTCATCGATGGCGACACGCCCGACGACGCCGAAGACGCCGCCGCCACACTCGCCGGCAAGCTCGCCGCAATGCCAGCGCAATTCCATTTAGTAACCCGGCCAGATTCCATTCCGTTTTTTGAAAAAAATGGACTGCTATATCTCTCTACGGATGAGCTAACGGCCGTTCTCAACAACATCGTGCAAGCACAACCGTTGCTTGGCACGCTGGCAAGCGATCCCTCATTACGCGGACTCTTTTCAACGCTCAGCTTAATTTTGCAAGGTGTGCAACAAGGGCAAGCCGATTATGTCACCCTCGATCAACCTATAACAAAGGTGGCTGACACCATTTTCTCGGCTCTAGCCGGAAAAGATAAGCCGCTTGGCTGGCAAAGCATGATGGCAGGGCAAACCGCACCCCAAGGTGACTTACGAAAATTTATAATTACACAACCAGTGCTTAATTATACCGCGCTCGAGCCTGGCGAAGACGCGAGCAAGATAATAAGGGATGAGGCAAAAAATTTAAATCTTACGCCCGAGCACGGTATTCGCATTCGCCTTACCGGCTCGGTTGCCCTTAACGACGAAGAATTTGGTAGCGTAGCTCAAGGGACTAGTCAGGCGACAATTCTTTCTATTATCTTAGTATTTGTTATTCTGTTTATGGCGCTACGATCATTTCGTATCATCATTCCTATATTATTGACGCTGGGCGCAGGTCTAACGATCACAACCGCTTTTGCTCTCGTCACTGTCGGTTCGCTTAACCTTATTTCAGTTGCGTTTGCTGTCATGTTTGTCGGCATAGCTGTCGATTTTGGCATTCAGTTTGGCGTACGTTATCGTGATCAGCATCATCAAGAGCCTGATCACGATAAGGCGATGGTACGCACCGCTGAAATTATTGCGCTTCCTCTCTTAATGGCAGCCGCGTCAACAAGTATCGGATTTTTAGCCTTTATGCCAACCGACTACCGCGGTGTAGCTGAGCTTGGCTTAATTGCTGGTGCGGGCATGCTAATTGCTTTTTTTCTCAATATAACCCTTTTACCGGCTCTTCTTTCTCTGGCAAGGCCACCGGCAGAACCCGATGACATTGGCTTTCACTGGGCAGCCCCTATCGACAGATTTCTCAGCAAATATCGTTTTAAACTTCTGGCCATAATTGCCGTCGCCACAATTGGTGCAGTGACGGTTGCGACACAACTGCGTTTTGATTTTGATCCCCTCAGCCTCAAAGATCCGCACACTGAGTCCGTATCGACATTGTTTGATTTAATGAAGGACCCTAATGGCAGTCCTTATACAATACAGATTTTGTCTTCATCCCTCGAAAGCGCACAACAGCTCGCCGATAAAATCCAAGAACTGCCTGAAGTCGACCATACCATGACCCTGAATAGCTTCGTGCCCGACCAACAGGAGCAGAAGCTTGGTATAATCAACGATGCTAACCAACTTTTAGGGCCAACGCTTTCGCCGCCTACAACTCAAGCACCGCCAACGATGGATGAAAACCTCGACAGTTTACGCAATGTAGCTGCAAGCTTACATCAAATCGGCACACAACATCCGTCTGCTGAAATGCTGGCCAAAGCGCTCGATCAAGTCGTCGAGCGTAAAGACCCTGCTCTGCTTCAACACCTACAAAACGATCTCATTAGTGGCATGCAAACGCGTCTTTCAGCCCTGCGACAGAGCCTGACGGCAGAGCCCATCAAAGCCGATACGATAAGCGAGGATTTACGCGGCGATTGGATTTCGCCTGATGGCCAAGCGCTCATTGAAGTCTATCCCAAAGGCAATCCGCGCGATCATAAAACACTTGTGGCTTTCACGGATGCCGTTCGAAAAGTGGCTCCTGATGCCAGTGGTTCACCTATATCGATACGCGAGTCTGGCAAAACGATTACGGCTGCTTTTATTCATGCTGGAATTTATGCCTTGCTAGCTATTGCCCTGCTCGCACTTTTAATACTCAGGCGCCCGCGTGAAGTTATCCTGCTTATAGCGCCGCTGATTCTTGCTGGAGTCTTAACTTTAGCGACAATTGTAGTTATTGGGCTGTCGCTCAATTTTGCGAATATCATAGCCCTTCCGCTACTTTTAAGCCTTGGCGTATCTTATGCGATATACTTTATAAGTGCTTGGCATGCGGGAATGGAGAATTTATTGCAGTCCAGCGTCGCTCGAGCCGTTCTGTTTAGTGCGGCCACCGCCCTCGTAGCCTTTGGCAGTTTATCATTATCCTCCCATCTGGGCATGCGTAGTATGGGGGAATTATTAACGATTTCTCTGGTATACTCCCTAATCTGTACATTTTTTGTTCTTCCAGTCTTGCTAGGACCGCCTAATACCGATAAACATTAAATTGACCGATTCATGATTAATCCTTCCTTGTTCCCCAATCAAAGGTTCCCTCGAATGACCAACTCAGGTTCTCGTAAGTTCGCTGCGCTTATATTGTTCGCCGCCCTTTCAGTTTCGGCGTGCGCATCAATTCCCGAAACGCAAGAAGGGCGTGCGGAGTATGACGCGACAAACGACCCGTTTGAACCGATGAACCGCACAATTTTTGACTTCAATGATTTCCTTGATCGCCTCTTGTTCCGTCCGGTGGCAGAACTTTATCGTTGGACGGTACCGCCGCCCCTTCGTGACCGCGTAGCTGGCATAGTCAGCAACATGCGCGAACCTGTGATATTCGCCAACGACCTGTTGCAGGCTGATCCTGACAAAGCGACCACAACCTTTGGTCGATTTGCTATAAACACGACAGCTGGTATCGGTGGCATGTTTGATTTTGCCAATGATCTTAAGCTCTATCAACAAACCGGTGACTTTGGTCAAACCCTTTATGTCTGGGGTGTCGGCGAAGGCCCTTATCTTGTTCTGCCGTTATTAGGGCCCTCCAATATCCGCGATGCTATCGGTATAGGTGTTGATGCTTTGATGTCGCCATGGCAGTACCTTGCTGGCTTGCGTGGACCTGGGACCGAGAACCGCTTTGATCTTGCCTACTTCAGCGCCGATGGCATTATCAAGCGTGAGCAGAATATCGAAGCTCTCGATGCTCTGCGTACTGGTTCACTCGACTTCTACGCTCAGATGCGCAGTGTCTATCGCCAATACCGCGATAAGCAACTGGGCACGAGTAGCTCGGAAGGTATGCCGAAGTACGACGACTTCGCCCAATGATCTCAAGCTAAGTCAAGAGACTAAACCAACGTTCGCAGGCAGCCAAGTCTCGCAGAATTTCGTCTTGGCGTTTGCGAAGTGCTGGGTCTTCACCCCACATCTCAAGTTGGTAGTTTTCATCTAACTGTGCCAACTGATGAACTTCTGCCGCGGAAAGACGCTTATGAGCGAGCGCAAGCCCTAGAACCAAGGAACCGCTCATCTCAACCGCATGGCTGAGGCCAACAAGAGAAAAATCATCGTAGGCTGAAACGGCACGCGCCAAAGTACTCACCGCCGATAGCTCTTGATCAATAACGACAACCCCCGTACCGGATTTAAGAAATGCACCAAATTGCGACGCGCACCAATTGAGCCAAGGTTGCCAAAGCGCTTCTTGCCGACGTAAAAGCTCTTCAGGATAACTCGCGCGATAGCATAACAGTTCAGTTTGCGTATAACGCAGGGTCCGCGCGATAATTTGATCGCGATCTCTTGGAACAAGATCGAGCGCCGTAGCTACAAATTGCATCAAGGGCATCAATGATGGATTAATCTTTTTTCCCTGTGCACCCCATTCTAAAGCAAGCGCCTCCGCTAGACTAAGCGTAGGCGCGACCAGATCGACGCCGGCTGGCGTATGGACAAGATCTCCATCGCAATAGACAGCAAAACCTGCGGCTACCTTTGCCACGTTATAAGACCGCGTCGGATGCGTTGAGATCGCCATACTACTGATTGTTTGCGCCTAAATACTTGCCGGTGAACGCCTTAAGTTGATCGCGAATTTGGGCGGCCCATTTCTGTACCAGGCCACCTTGATCATCTACCCCTGAAAGCAGCGGGCTTTGACGATCCAAAATATCAGCGCAAAATTTTTGGTCGACATCAAGTACGGTGTCTTGTGAGACACTCGTATTATTTTCTGCAATTTCGCCAACTGGATTAGCAATAATATTTGAGATATTTGGTACAATAGCCGATGTGTCAGGTGAAAGTGTGGGGCTAAATAGACCGCCGCCAATATGCATTCTTGGCAATAGACCCCCGACATCAACGCTACCGTCGGTTTTTGCCTGCAAAAATATATCGATTGTTTCGTTGTGCATGTTAAATCCGCCGTGCCCAGTCATCATCATAACACCCGTGTCAACAAACAGCTTGTTTGAAACTGCAATACCTTTAGCAACGTCAAAATGAGTCACAAGACATTTCATATTAGAATGAACGCTACCACCCGTTCCTGCTGTGAGGATATCGGTCAGCGTCGAAGCTATACGATCCTGTATGTCATCCGTAATCATACCACCAGCAGCAATTAAATTAATTTGCCCTTTCGCATTGCCGGCAAGTTCGTGGAGACTATTACCGAAAGAGGACAAAGATACATTGATATCGCTTTTACCAGCCAGAAATATTTCTGCACCCCCCAAGGGTAGTAGTTCAGATAAATCTAAGTCAGGGGCATAAAAAATAAGGGCGGCTTCGGTTGGAACGGACGCCGCATTGAGCATAAACTGGCTGTCGACCGTGCTCTTTGCCAATACGCTTCTTACTGGCGCCAGCAGTAACTCACCATCGCTTAAACCTAACGTTGCCGTTATCTGAGTTAAAAGTATTCGATTGATCGGCAAAGCATCGATAGCTATGCCCAGCTTAGCGTCAGCAATTTTTAATAGGCGAAGATCAAATGGCTTCGTGTTAAATTGATAACCCTCTTGTATATGATTATTTTTTTGATCCAAGAACGGACCGATAAAATCAAAATCCGCTGGATCCAACCGATCACTAACGACTGTGCCACGCAAAAAAGGCCTTAGGCCATCCCACATAATTTCCATTTTACCGTGTATTTGCGTCGTTCCTTTGATCAGCAAATATTGTCGAATGTCTGCGTGCTTAATGTTTTCACTTATCAGGCCTTCTGCCTGAAAGCGATAGTTGCCATAAAGCACGTCAGCCACAAATGGCCAGTTGTTTTGTAAGAAATGAGCTAATACACCGCCTGCTAGATTTAATTTAATCGGAATATCGTTATATCTGCCAATAAAATGCAACCGCGTTCGATTGAGGGTTGGGCCAAAAGAAAAGGCATCAATGTAGACTTTTGCTATCACCCCATCCCTATCCACTAAAACGGCACGACTATTGATGATCTCAAAATCCTGGACTTGGGCCTTAACGGATCCACTTTCAATGAGCTCTCGGCGCGGCGGAGCATAGTTCCTATCGTTCCCTTGACCTTTTTCAAGATCGATATCAGCCCGATCGATCGTCAATGATTTGATAGCAAGCTTTTGTTGCATCAGCGGCAGCAACCTAATCCCAAGCTGCACCTGGCCGATCGATGCCATTTTTTTCTGTCGCGCCCAAATGGGATTGATAATACTCACATCACTGAGAGTGAGTTCCAGGCCATGGTTCAGTGAGGCCTGGAGTTTTAGCGGCCCGTCTATTGTAGCTGTATGCCCCAACTCTTGGCTAAGTACCTCAGATATGTCTTGTTTATAAATTGAACCATCAAATGGTAATTGTACCGTACCAACTGCAGAGATCACAGCCAGAAGACCAGCACACAGAAGGATAAACAATCCAGTTTTGATCATGAGCAAATACTTTAATGGCCAAGCAGTCCCTTGAGTATATTTCCGACTTTTTGTGCCTTGTTCGTTGTCTTTGTCGACACGTCTTGCACAGGAGGCTGAGATTTTGCGCCGGCTGCGGATGGATGGCTTAAAGTATACAAGCAGGAGTTTTGTCCAGCCTCTGTCATAATGACCGGAACGCCGCTCGTGTCGGCTTTACTATTAGACAAAAGACCCATAACGCTTTGGATAGTGCCCGCCTTATCAAGAGTAATATGGGGCTTAATCATCGTCCCGCCTATGTGAACCGGCGGAAGTATACCGAGTGCATTGGCAATTTTAGGCCTGCCATGGAGCATAATATCGAGCGTCTCTGCGCCAAGATTGAAGCCACCAGTACCAGCAACAGTCGTCGCGGTCGTATCGCCAAGTAGCCCATTATCATGGGCTATGCCGTCTTTCACATCAAAGCGAACCACAAGACAATTTAATCCCATCTGCGAGGTGCTTGAACCTGGTGCTATCAGCTCTGCCAAACCAGCACCAACCTGGCCCAAGGCCTGTACAGATATAGACCCGCTATCGACAATGAGCGCAATGGCCCCGTTCGTTGTGCTAGCAAGAGCCTCTGGGCTATTACCGTTCGCCGTGAGGCTCACATCAATATTGCCCTTACCCGCCATGAACTCCTTGGTTCCGGCAGCTTTCAATAGTGATGTGAGGTCTAGGGTAGGCGCCTTTAAGCTCAACGACATTTGCGCCGGTTGCAGGGATGCATCCAACACAAACTGCATATTAATTTCACTGTCGGCTAGCTTTGCCGTGAGTGGCGACAACGCTAATCGCCCCTGGCTTAATGTCATGGTTGCAGCAATATGATTAAGTGCAATATGCGTTAAGTCCATTTCATCAATTTTAATATCAAGTTGAATATCAGCTGATTTTAAGGCCGCAAGTGGTAACGCCTCATCCCCAAACAGTTTTGTCGGCGCTGCCACGACCGGCGACGCGCCAATCGTTGCGCTTACACTTGCGGGCAATGCAGAATTTGTTTCTTTTACGCCAGCAACAGGGAAAGGCTTGATGTCGGATGGGCTCAATTTATCGCTAAGCAAGACACCACTAATGGACGGTCGCACACCATCCAAAGCTACTTGTATCTGGCCATGGATATTTGAACCACCAAAGGACACTGCATAATCGCGAAAAGTTATAAGTTTACCGGACTGACTAACTTCACCCTTAGCTTTCACGTCGTAACCAGCATAGGACGCCGTTGCCTCAAAGGGCCATGTCGTATCTTTTTGTAGATTACCGGCACTGCTTTTGAGGTCCAACAAGAGCGGACTGCCATTATATAGGCTGTCAAAATGAAGTGTGAGACCATCGCTGCGCTCCTCTAACCAACCGCTTTTGACGATAAATGTATTTATGTCGCCACTGGCGGTGCGCAGCGCTAGCTGGCTATTGCTTATATTTATTTTATCTACGCTTATGGCTGCCGAGGGGCTGGCAGAAGAATTAGTTAAATCAACCGCAGGCGTTTTGGCCGGCGTCACGTTCGTCGGTTGATTATTATCAACCATTTGCAAATCCCAGTTGTGCTGGTTAGTGCCACTCGTTTCCAAGAGAATATCGGCATTACCCACCGTCACTTGGCTAATCTTGAGTTGATGGTGAAAAAGTGGAAAAAGTTCGACCCCAAGCTCTAATTTTCCAATACCTGCCATCTGCGCGCGGCTAGCCCATACAGGATTGGCAATGGCCGCATCATGAACAATGACAGCAAGGCCACCGGTTGAAGAAAACCTAAACTTAACCGGCCCCTTAAGTTGTACAGTACGATTGAACTGCTTACTCAAAACATTGGCAATATCAGCCCGATAGGCATTGACATCGAACGTCGCGATAACGACACCCAGGGCAATCACTAAGAGGCCCAAGACGCCTAAAAAGACTAACGATATTTGTTTTGCCTTACCCATGACTTACTCCTCGGGATCATTCGGTAAAATCAGCAACAGCTTTCGTATCAAACCCAAACCATTGCCATGTTTTCTGCATCTCGCGACCCAACGGCGCGAGGACATCGATCCTCCCACGCCTTGGGTGGGGAATAATCAGCTGCCTCGCATGTAAATGCAAGCCTTTACCCAGCTCTTTTAATGGTAGCGATGAAGTTGCCTCACGAGCATAAATTGGATCTCCTAAAATTGGATTACCTATATAGGCCAAATGAACGCGCAACTGATGGGTGCGTCCCGTGATCGGCCACAAAGCTAAAAATGCGGCATGCTTTTTGGCACTTTCCATCACTTGATATAGTGTTATAGCCGATTTCATTTCCTCCAATTTACCTTCATCACGTTCCACAACACGCATAATTTCGCCATCTTTTATAAGCGGCGCCGATATCTTTCCGCGCATCATTGAGGGGACGCCCAGAGATATTGCCCAGTAGATTTTTTTAGTTACGCGGTCACGAAAGGCTTCAGTTAGCTTTGCAGCGGCAAAAGTCGTCCTAGCAAGAAGCAAAACGCCGCTGGTGTCCCGATCCAAGCGATGAACAAGTTTTGGTTTATTGTGACCATCACGGCTTAGGTCCATCAACATATCATCAAGGTTCTCTTTCAAGCCCGTTCCACCTTGAACAGCCAAGCCAGCAGGCTTATTAAGCACGATGACGTCATCGTCTTCAAAAAGAATGAGTGATTTCAATTTATTCGCCAATTCAGCCGAACGCCTTTGCACGTGCTCGGCAGGTGGTGGCTGACTAGCCTGGGGCGGAACGCGGATACTTTGTCCGGCCTTTAACCGGGTTGCCGCCTCTACCCGCTTGCCATCAACCCGAATTTGACCGGTGCGCAACAATTTCTGTAATTGTCCATGCGTAACGACCGGAAAATGCCGCTTAAACCAACGATCAAGCCGAATATCGGCTTCATCTTCAGATACACTCTGTGCTTGAAGTTTAGGTTTATCCATGAGTGGCTCAAACAATATATATATCTAACGCTTGTTGTCACTTCCGCTTATCATCATTATAGTCCAACGCCAATGGCTAGAAAATTTCCTAAGCATCTGCTCGATACCGAACGGCTTACGATAGCCGAGATCAGCGCTGTTCTTAATCTGGCCAAGAAATATGCCAAACAGAACCGTAACAAAAACAAAACTATCAATAAGCTTCATGGCAAAACGCTGGTTAACCTCTTTTTCGAACCCTCCACGCGCACCCGCACCTCTTTTGAAATTGCTGCGAAGCGCCTTAGCGCCGACGTTGTTAATGTGGCTGTCGATCAAAGTTCAAATAAAAAAGGCGAAACATTGCTTGATATGGTCATGGCATTCAATGCGATGCAAGTCGATGCCATTGTTATCCGTCACAGCGAATCCGGCGTACCGCAATTCTTAGCACCGCAAGTCGATGCCGCTATTATCAATGCCGGAGATGGAACGCATGAGCACCCTACGCAGGCCTTACTTGATGCTTTCACTATCTTGCGCCACAAAAAGACACTCAAAAATCTTAAAATCGCAATTTGCGGCGACGTTCAACACAGCCGGGTAGCCCACTCAAATATCCATTTGCTCAATAAATTTGGCGCCAAAGTACGCATCATCTCACCGCCATACTTTATGCCAAAAGATTTGGATAAACTTGGCGTCGAGGCTTTTGACAATATGAAAGAAGGATTACGCGATGTCGATGTCGTCATGACACTGCGCATTCAACTGGAACGCATGAACGAGGGCGAATTTGCTGTCTCTTTTAAAGAATATTATCAGCATTACGGCCTCGATCACAAAAAACTAGCCGTTGCCAAGCCTAACGTGATCGTCATGGACCCAGGACCGATAAATCGCGACGTTCAGATTTCTAGCGAGCTTGCCGACGACCCAAAATTCAGCGTAGTACGCGAACAAATTGAGCTTGGCGTAGCCGTCAGAATGGCCTGTTTGGACCTACTGCTGAGCGAAAAGAAGAACTAGCGCCTCAACTCCTCATGACGGAATAAATTGGAGATCGATCAGTGGATTTTCCATTACTTATAATACTGATCTCAAGCTACCTGCTCGGCAGCATTCCTTTTGGAATTGTTGTGACGCGTTTGTGCGGGCTTGGTGACATTCGCCAAATCGGATCCGGCAACATTGGTGCCACGAATGTTCTACGCACAGGACGAAAAGGTTTGGCGGCCCTTACTTTATTGTTGGATGGCGGAAAAGGCGCTGCAGCCGTTCTGATCGCCGAGAAGCTGTATCCGGGCCTCGGCGCCTGCGCCGGACTTGCCGCTTTGCTCGGCCACATTTTTCCCGTCTGGCTAAAATTTAAAGGCGGCAAAGGAGTTGCAACAGCGATTGGTGTTTTGACGGCTCTTGCTTGGCCATCAGGTCTCGCCGTCATGTTGACTTGGCTCTTAATGGCCTTTCTATTTCGCTATTCATCTTTGGCCGCCTTAGTCAGCCTAGGCCTTAGCACGCCTTACGCATATTTGTTCGGACATGCCGATATAGCCTGGCTAACAGCCACGATTTCCGTGCTTATTTTCTTTACCCATAGAACCAATATTCAACGCCTGCGCAATCACACAGAAACCAAAATTGGGAAGAAGAAAAATCTTACCGAACCATCTGTCTTATAATGGCGGGTTGCCGCTGACCACTTAAATAAAGCTATTATACTTCCGCAAAAATGCATCGCGTGTGGGAGTCTAACCAGGGGCTATCAGGTTCTTGAGAGTTTGCCGACCCAAGCCTAGGGGGCTTGCCTGAGCCCCCAAAGAGGTGCAAGTACCTGTCCAGGCGGGACCTATTAAGGGAAAAATCCTAGAAAATCCAAGCCCTTTGCCCGTTTTGGTTGACGAATGCATCGGGCAATGTCAATTGTCGGCGCCCTTGGTGTTGACCATCTTGCCGTAACTTAGGGTTGCAGGATAGATCGAGCGCCGGCCCGACCTTCGGGTTGTACTCATGACATAACAGGTTAATTGTGGCGCAAAAAATTGTCGTCGTCGAATCGCCGGCCAAGGCGAAGACTATTAATAAGTATCTCGGCAGTGATTTTACCGTGCTCGCTTCATATGGGCATATTCGTGATTTGCCGCCCAAAGATGGATCCGTGCGGCCGGACGAAGATTTTGCCATGGATTGGCAATTAGGCGAACGCGCCGAGAAACCGGTGAGCGAAATCGTTAAGGCCGTCAAAGGTGCGAAAGCCGTTTACCTCGCATCCGATCCTGACCGCGAGGGTGAAGCAATTGCCTGGCATGTACTCGAAGTTCTTCGTGAAAAAGGCTTAGTCAAGTCGACGCCCGTTTATCGGGTCACATTTAACGAGATTACTAAACAGACTGTACTTGATGCTATCGCCCACCCACGCGAGATCGATAAGAATTTGGTCGATTCTTATATGGCCCGGCGGGCTCTTGACTACCTTGTCGGTTTTTCGTTGTCGCCTGTCTTGTGGCGTAAATTGCCTGGATCAAAGTCAGCAGGTCGGGTGCAGTCTGTTGCCTTACGCTTAATCTGCGATCGCGAGTCTGAAATCGAAAAATTTAAGGCCCAAGAATTCTGGACCATCGAAGCAATTTTCATGACAACGAGCGGTGGGCAAATTCCTGCACGCCTGACACATATAAATGGCAAAAAACTTGATAAATTTGGCATACAAACCGAGGCTGAAGCCCAAGCCGCGCTCGCCATACTTAATCAGCTTAGTTATAAAGTAGCGGCAATTGAGAAGAAGCAGGCACGCCGTAATCCCTACCCTCCTTTCACAACATCAACATTACAACAAGAAGCTTCGCGCAAATTGGGTTTTAGTGCCTCTAACACAATGCGCACCGCCCAACAACTTTATGAAGGCGTCGATATCGGTGGCGATACCGTAGGCCTCATTACCTATATGCGTACCGACGGTGTCTCTTTGTCGACGGAAGCCATCAATAGCGCACGCGATGTTATTATGAAGGATTATGGCAAAGAATATCTGCCTCCCGAGCCACGCCTCTATAAAACCACGGCCAAAAACGCCCAAGAGGCTCATGAAGCGATACGCCCCACCGATTTGAAACGTCACCCAGAAGACGTTGCTAAATACCTCGATGCCGCTGGTCTTAAATTATATACGCTTATTTGGCAACGCACGATGGCCTCACAAATGTCCAGCGCCGTGCTCGATCAGGTTGCTGTTGATATTGCTGGCAGCCAAGATAAAGCTATTTTTCGCGCTAACGGATCTGTCGTGGTCTTCGATGGCTGGCTAAAAGTTTATGAAGAGAGCGATGATGAAGATAAAAAGCCTGACGACGAACATCCGCGCAATGTTCGTTTGCCCGCCGTCAAAGAGCAAGAAGCCGTCGACAAACGCGACGTAAAGCCGGAACAGCATTTTACACAGCCTCCACCACGATATAGCGAGGCAAGTCTTGTAAAAAAACTTGAAGAACTCGGTATTGGGCGGCCCTCGACTTACGCCAGTATCATGCAAGTTCTCCAAGACCGTGACTATGTGCGGCTCGACAAGAAGCGCTTCATTCCCGAAGACCGCGGCCGCATCGTTACGACTTTCCTTGAAAACTTCTTCGGTCATTATGTCGAATACGATTTTACGGCCGATCTCGAAGAAAAACTCGATGATATTTCGGGCGGACGTATAGACTGGAAACAGGTGTTACGCGAATTCTGGACTGACTTTTCGGTTGCCATAGGCGACACCAAAGACCTCAAGATTACGGACGTCATCAACGCGCTCGATGAAGCTTTGGGTCCGCATTTTTTCCCGCCCCGCGAGGATGGCACGGACCCCCGGCTTTGTTCTGTCTGCAAAACAGGACGTATGGGATTAAAGCTGGGCCGCTATGGCGCTTTTCTGGGTTGCTCAAACTATCCGACCTGCCGCAATACGCGGCCACTGGCAGTGGCAGATGGCAATAACGATAATGCTCAAATGCAAGGACCGCGCGAGCTTGGTCTCGATCCTGCCACACAACTCCCGGTATCGGCACGTATCGGACCCTATGGAGCCTATGTCCAATTAGGCCCAGCGCCCATAGCCCAGCCCGTGACCCCAGAACCGGTTGCCGCTGAAGAAGGTAAACCTAAAAAACGCAAAAAGAAAAAGGATGACGCTCCGAAACCTAAACGCGTATCGCTGCCTAAAGGGCTCGATCCCAATATCATTGATCTGACAACAGCTTTAAAATTGCTCGGCCTGCCACGCGAAATAGGTAAGCACCCGGACTCTGGCGAAATGATTACAGCCGGTATCGGTCGCTTTGGACCTTATCTCAAGATGGGTCCCCAATATAAAACGATCCCACCCGATGACGATGTTCTCAATATAGGTCTTAATCGTGCCGTCGTTCTGATTGCTGAACCCAGTAAAGGCGGTCGTGGCATGCAGCCTGGCAAGCTACTTGGAGAACATCCCTCCGATGGCAAACCTGTGACGCTGAACAAGGGTCGTTTTGGTCCATATGTTAAGTGGGGCAAAGTCATGGCAACTGTAACTAAATCTTACGACCCCGAAGCGCTGACGATGCCGCAGGCGCTGGAGATAATCGAGACTAAACTTGCCAAAGGGCCGCCACAAAAAGCGGGTAAGGCTGCAAAGCCAGCTAGGGCCGTAAAGCCAATTAAAGCGGCAAATGCTGACAAGATTGTAAAGGAAACGAAAATAAAAAAGAGAAAAGGCAGTAAAAATTGAAACGGCACACCTCGCGACACAACGCCGAACGCGGCAAAGGTGCGTCGCGCCGCTCACATCCGAAACCCCAGCATCAAATACCTAAACATAAACCGATCCACGACAGCGAGGCACCGCAACGTATAGTCGGCGTCCTCGTCAAAGCTACCAACGGCTGGCGCTTACAATCGGCTAACCGGCGGGAACGCGGCGAATTTATAATTCATGCTAAAACTAATTTTGAACTGAAAGCTGGCGAGTTAGCTGTCGCCGAAATCATTCGCTCACAGCGTCATGGCCCCAAAGAAGCCAAGCTGATCGAAATTATAGGCGCCATGGACCATCCCCGCGCCGTCAGTTTGATTGCCATCCATACCCACCAAATTCCAGACCAGTTCGGTATGGAAGAATTGGCGGAAGCCGAAGCCGCCAAACCCGTGGCTTTGCACAACCGCACTGATTTGCGCGATATTCCCTTGATTACAATCGATGGCGCCGATGCCCGTGACTTTGATGACGCCGTCTTTGCCGAACCTCATGATGAGGGTTGGCATCTTATCGTCGCTATTGCAGACGTTGCTCATTATGTGAAGCCAGGCAGCGCCCTCGATAGCACCGCTTACGAACGTGGAAATTCAGTTTATTTTCCCGATCGCGTCGTGCCCATGTTGCCTGAGGCCCTAAGTAACGAACTGTGCTCGCTCAAACCACATGTCGATCGCGCTTGTATGGCAGTCCACTTATGGCTTGATAAAAACGGTGAATTGGTGCGCTGGCAATTTGTTCGCGGACTTATGCGTTCGCAAGCCCGCTGCACCTATGAACAAGTGCAAATGGCGATGGATGGTAAGCCCGACAGCACGACAGCCCCCCTACTCGATCCCGTCATCAGACCGCTCTATGCCGCGTATCGCTGTTTGATGCAGGCGAGAGTTAAGCGTGGTACGCTTGAACTTAACCTGCCCGAACGCAAAGTTGAGATCGACAAACAAGGCAATGTCCAAGCGATCCGCGTGCGTGAACGATTTGATAGCCATAAACTAATTGAAGAATTTATGATCTGCGCCAATGTAGCCGCCGCCGCTCAACTTGAACAAAAAGGTGGAGTTTGTCTTTATCGTGTTCACGATAAACCGTCCGAAGCCAAACTCACGGCTCTTCGCGATTTTCTCGACAGTCTCGGCATCAGCCTCGTCCCCGCCAAGCAGATCCATCCGCGCTTCTTTACTCAAATATTAGAAAATGCTGCAGAAGGACCGCACAGCCAGGTGGTTAATGAAATGATGCTGCGCTCGCAAGCCCAAGCCCTTTATAGCCCAGAAAATATAGGTCATTTTGGGTTGGCGCTCGCTAAATATGCTCATTTTACCTCGCCCATACGTCGCTATGCCGATCTTGTCGTTCACCGTGGCCTTATTCGTGCCGGAAAGCTTGGCAGTGACGGTTTAACTGACGATGAAATTTCAAGACTGGAAAAAATCGGGGAACATATTTCAATTACCGAACGTCGCGCTGCCGCAGCTGAACGCGACGCCGTCGATCGCTTCACAACACTTTATCTGGCGGATAAAGTTGGCGCCACGTTTAAAGCTCGCATCAGTGGCGTTGCACGGTTTGGCCTCTTCGCTCGGCTCGACGATACCGGGGCTGATGGCATCATTCCATTTAACGCGCTGCCGAACGATTACTATCATCATGATGAGAAGAGACAGGCCTTTGTTGGCAAACGCACAGGGCGCGTTTTTCAACTTGCGCAGCCCATTGTCGTTCAGTTGGATCAAGCCGACAAAATTACCGGCAGCATGGCGTTTCGGATCGTCGAGTCGGATTATGACGGCAAAAAACCATCAAGCCCCAAGGCGAGCAGCGACAAATTCAAAAAGAATCGTTTCCGAGGCAAAAAGCGTTCATCGGCACCACAGCGAAGGTAATCAGAACCAGGTCTTTAAATTCCCCGTTAACCTGTGACGCAAAGGCAACAAAAACCCTTCGAATCCTGCTTGTTATCGAGTTCTGTCCTCGCTAGACTTCGGCGACTCATCATCTAACGGCTTGGAATTTCTACCAATATCCTCTAAACATGGACGACCTGAGGGTGGCGTGCGCGGATCGCATCACATCCTGACAACGAAAGGTATCAAACAATGCAAACAACCGAATTTGCGATGATGCGAAAAGTAATTTCTGTTGGCATCATAGCTCTAGCCATGCTTGCGGCTCCTGCTTATGCAAGTACGAATTCGAATGTAAATTCGGCAACAGACTCTAGCTCTGATATGACCATAGGCGGCACATCTGACGACAACGCCAACAGTGGTTCACTGGCCAATATGCAAAGCCCCGCGGCATCGGCGCCAATGATGGCAGATCCGGCGCTTGCGATGGCGAATTCAAGCGCCTCATCGGATCCTCTCGCTGATTTTGGCCCCTCAAGCGGCACAGTTGTCGGCAATAGAGCCTTCGAATTGCGTGACGAAGTTTTACGTCTACGCTCATCTGTTAATCTAAACTCAAATGAATTCGCTATGCTGCGTACGGCAGGCGCTGCTGGTGCCGTTCAATATCACAGTACCGTTGCCGCTATCACAGCACGCCTGCAAAATGGAACGACACGCGGTAACCCCATCCTCTTACGCCAATGGGATGAGGCCGAAGCCAGTCTTGATGAGGTCACGAGCTCTTTAAATCGCCTCAATTCCTTGCAGACATCTGTTGATGCTGACGCTTCTTTGGCATCTTACTTACTTGAATCCAACCAGGCTGCCTTCCAACTCTCAGGGGCTGTTGATGAAGACCACGATCAATTGAAACTTTTGCGTGATGAGATCAGCCGTTTGGTCGTCCAACTTGACTACTTACGCAACCAAGTCACGGATGATATCCAACGTCAAACAACTTATTTGACGGCTGAGCGTGGCAATCTCCAAGCTCTTGCCTTTGCCATTACGCGCGGCGAGCTTATGGGCAACAGTCTGGCAAACCGTCCGGTTATTGTGAACCCAGCACCTGTCGCCACTTTACCACCACAATCGTCAAACGATTTTGGTAACTACGCGGCAACAGCATCCTCAGCGGGTCGCGTTGGCCCCTCGCCCATGTCGCCGCGTGAGTACATGCAAGAAAGTGGTATGCAACCGGCTTCAATCGCGACGACAAACCCTAATGTTGGCGTCGCACCCACGATCGGCAGATTACTGGTACTGATCCGTTATAATCAGCCTGTGGTTGATTATGAACAGCAACTCTCACAAGCCGTTGGCACAGCGCTTGAGCGCCGCCCTAACGCTGAATTTTCGGTCGTTGCCGTGTCACCAAGCAGTGGAGATTCAGCCGATATCGTAAAGGCTCAGGAAACGGCCAACCGTAATGCCGAGGCGGTAAAGCGCTCCTTGGTGCAGTTGGGTTTATCGCCTTCACGCATTACAATGGCGAACACGCAGACGCAAAGCGCTCAAACCCCGGAAGTGCACGTCTATATCCGCTAAGTTCTCTTAGCCCTGTGGAGCAGCAGGAATTTAGCCTCTCTTCCTGAAACTTAAGTGAACGCGGCACGAGTGATAAAAGTGGCTTTTATTATTGCGCAACTATCAATAAAACAGCCATCGCCTTATGTGCCGCAGGAAGCCGGCATAAATTGGCAGTGAATAGTGCCCACGCAGCCACGCAAAATTGCCGATGGGGCGCTTTGTTTATAACCTTTTGTAAGCATAAATCTGATGACATACGCCATCAAAGAAATTTTCTACACCCTTCAAGGCGAAGGGGCTCAAGCAGGCAGACCTGCCATATTTTGCCGCTTTGCTGGATGTAATCTTTGGTCGGGACTTGAGAGTGACCGCCCAACGGCCATATGCCAATTTTGCGATACAGATTTTGTCGGCGTCGACGGCGGCGGCGGCGGAAAATTTCAGACAGCTGAGGAACTAGCCAAAGCCTTAGCCGCCCAGTGGCCCCAAGATCAAATCTCCAAACGTTTTGTGGTCTGCACCGGTGGCGAGCCATTGCTTCAGCTCGATGCAGCCCTTGTGAAAGCTCTCCACGATCAAAATTTTGAAATCGCCATTGAAACCAATGGCACTCTTTTGCCACCTCCAGGCATTGACTGGATTTGCGTCAGCCCCAAGGCGCGAGCCCCCCTTAAATTAACTTCCGGACACGAACTTAAAATCGTCATACCGCAAGAAGGTCTTGCCCCAGAAAACCTTGAAAATCTCGACTTTAAGCATCTCTCCGTTCAACCCATGGATGGGCCGGATTTGGCTTTCAATATTCAACTAGCTATAACATTCTGTCTTCGCTATCCAAAATGGCACTTAAGCCTTCAGACGCATAAAATGATAGGATTACGATAGGATTGCCGATGATCGAAGTTTACAAGGAATTTACGTTCGATGCCGCTCACCACCTGGCAACCAACGTGGTACCAGGACACCCCTATGCTCGACTGCATGGCCATTCTTTTACAGTTGCCGTCTATGTGCGTGGCGAACCAGATGTCAAAACAGGTTGGATTATTGATCTTGCCGAACTCGAGGCCGCGATCCGGCCGGTTCATGATCTGCTCGACCATAACTATCTTAACGATATCAAAGGCCTTGAGCTGCCCACACTAGAAAATTTAAGTCGATGGATTTGGGAACAAATTAAACCGCGCGTTCCTCAATTGCACCGCATCGTTGTGCGCCGCGGCACGCTGGGCGAAGGATGTGTGTATGAAGGTTTTAGCGGCTAGCTACGTGCGCTGACGACGGCATAAATAATGATCTCGATGTCGACGCGTTAAACATCCGTCGCTGACGAATACAGTCTAAAAAGGCATAATCGACACTATTAAGTTCTCGTAACACGGTTAGTGTTTTTTCTTGCAATACAGGCTTCTCGACGCCGTTAGCTACCATAATCATATCTTCCACTTTAAATGACTTGATGCCGCTGGCATGGGCAATATAACAGCAGGCATCATAAACATTTGGGTAACTGGCAATCACGTAAAAATGATAACACACAGCCTCAACAAGATAGTCAAAATCTACTGACAGCTCATTCGGATAATCACGATAATCTTCGTACTCATCAGTCATTAAGAGTTGCCAGAACGACGTAACGTAAGTGTTGGTCAATCTAGGTTCGATCGCCGCAACGAGCAAAAGTTGATCTGGCGACAGCGTGTCATCTTGCAGAGCTTCGGCAAATGTCGGGCTAAACCAACGTTTCATTCCGATCAGCGCCGTAGCTTCACCATGGCCATAACGCTTATAAATTTGCTTCATATGATAGACTTCGGAGATCAACCGCTCGATGGGGTCGCGAATAATCGTCATGTATTTGTGTTCTTCAGGATTTAGATGCCGGGTAATATTTTGACGTGTGTGATGATGAATGATCATTTTCTTAGAGGACATGTCCGTAATCTTCGTCAAATCGGATAGAACCTTATTTGCACAAAACGGCGACTGGTATTTTTCGATTGAGGAGCTATAGAGATCGACAACCTGAAACTGTTGATTAATCGCCTTTTGGGCGAGGCTGTGCCAAATCGTAGATCCGGAAGTACGAGGTATATGGTAAAATACATTTGCCATTTTTCATTCCTCATCTGCCCCCGGGTCAAGTGAGCTGGCATAATCTAGGAGGCTGCGACTCGGTAGCCCGTATTTTCTAGATAAATTTGGCGGGATTAAGGCTGACTTGGAGACGGCCCAATAAACAAAGCAATTAATTAGCTTTGATATCTACCCTATCCATATCCCCACTTGGCACATTGGCGCCCAGGGCGCGCACATCGATACGGCCACTGGATATGCCCTTAGAGGTCAAATAATCCCGTATAGCAAGGGCACGCGATAGAGAGAGGCGCCTCGCTTCGCGCGGTGTCGATCCCGAGTTATCCGCATAAGCCGTAAGCGTTACACGAACGCCGCTATTGGCTTGCAGAATACCGGCAAGCTTGTCCAAGACCGGTACGGCAGCGGAATTAATATTTTCTGAGCCATGGTCAAAGCCTATCGTCGACATATCCTCTTCAATCACAAAATGATTGCCGGGCAGCGTCGCACCCATAGTGTCCGTTGCTGGCGGTCTAAGCGCTGGCGACGGCTGAATTATGTCGCGTATAGGCGGCGGCTGAACTGGTTGTGCGTCATCCGGCAGACCAGGCGTCGCGGTAGGTGCAGCAAGGCCGTTAGGCTGTTCTACCGGTACGGGAGGTATCGCCGAAGGTTCGGGCGGAATTGGATAAGGCGAAGAAGGCTGCAATTGGGGCATAGAACCGTTCTCAAGCGGTGGTAGGGGCCCCGATGGCAATCGTGGTGTTACAAGCCCAGATGGAGCACTTGTTGCAGGCGCCTGCGGTTGGCTGCTCGGAGCTGAATTACGACCAGGCATCGTTACGACCGATGGCAGTGATCCACCGCCGCCAGCTAGCGGTGCCACACAACTAACGGCCCCACCGCCATTGGTACCAGAACAACTCCAAGTCCATGGACCCGCTCCATTAACAGCACTGCTGATGCCGGCCGAGCAAAGGGCGCTCTTTGGCGTTGTCAACGTGGGCACGCCGCTAGCAGATCCACAAACACCCACAATAGGTGCAGGCGGCGTCAAAGGTGCCGTACAACTGACGGTCATGCCGCCATTTTCTCCGAGACAATTCCAATTCCAAGGACCGTCGCCACTAATGGCCGTTACAGTACCTGACGAACATAAGCCATCAACAGGTCCACTTATAGCAGCAACGCCATTGGCAGGACCGCAAAGTCCATTGACCGAAGGTCCTGGCGCTGGTGGTGCCGGTGGTAACACTTTTTGTGCCGTACAAGATGCTGCAATGCCGCCATTGAGACCGGAACATGTCCATGTCCAGGGACCTTTGCCATAGACATTACTGGGCACGCCACTATCACAGAGATTAGCTGCTGGTGTTGTTGTCGCAACTCCATTCGATGCCAAGCCACAAGATCCATCGACATGCGTTTCTGCTTGCGATGCCGCCGAACAGCTGACGCTGACGCCGCCGCCGGTTCCAACACAAGTCCATACCCAAGGTCCTGTACCAACTACGGCTGTCGCTGTTCCTTCTGCGCATAGACCGCTATGCGGCGATGTATCCTGAACAGATCCATTGACCGGACCACAAGCCGCATCCATCGTCTTTTGCGCTTCGCAACTGACTTTGTTTTTGCCTTTTGAGCATGTCCAATGCCAAGGGCCCGAGCCTTTGATAGGGCTTGCCTTGCCCACAGAACATAACCCCTCAATGGGCGCTTCAGTCATACTGAGGCCAGCTGCTTGCCCACATGTTGCATCTTCAGCAACTGTTGTATTGGTTGGCGCAGGTATCTGTGCTGGTGCTGGTGCTGGTGCTGGTGCTGGTGCTGGTGCTGGTGATGGTGATGGTGCAGACATCTTCCCAACGGGTGCCGTGCAGTTAACAGATGAACCACCAAGAGAACCGCTACAGCTCCAGCTCCAATTTGTATGATCCGATGTAACTCCACCTGCTGATCCTGCCGAACACAGGCCAGTGGTGGGTGCTTGAGATGACATAACACTGGCCGCCGATCCACATTGACCATCGGCCGGCGACAAAGTCGAACATGACGATGAATGGCCAGCCTCATCCGAACAGCTCCATGTCCATGGCCCATCGCCACTTACAGCACTCGCTTGACCATTCGCACAAAGGTCCTTGGTTGGCATCTGAAATGCGGCCGTTTCGGACGCTACGCCGCAAGCTGTTAAACCTTGAGACACAGAAGGAGTTGAAGATGTTTCAGAAGTCGAAGTATAAGAAGGCGAAGAACTTGCTGTCTGCGCACGACCAAGTTCTGCCGTACAACTTTGTGTGTCGCCGCCATCAATGCCCGAGCAACTCCAAGACCATGGGCCGCTTCCTGCAACACGCGTAGCTTTGCCGCGATCACATAAAGCATCTCCAGATGGTGCCTTTGGCGTAGCAATGCCATTCGCCGAGCCACAACTACCACTGATGCTCATCGGTGCCGTGCAAGAAACAGATGCGCCACCATTACTGCCATCACACACCCAATTCCATGGGCCATTGCCATTCACAGATGAGGCTTGGCCAACACTGCAGAGCCCCTCGGTTGGCAATTCATGATGTCCAGATAAAGAAGCCTGACCGCACACGGCATTGGCCGCAGGCGCTGCAGAACATGTAACGGCTACGCCACCATAAAGACCGGAACAGGTCCAATTCCACGGCCCATTTCCAGTTACAGCACTTGCGTAACCTTCGTTACAGAGATCGTTCATAGGCATCTTATCGCTGCCCGTTGCATTAGCACTACCGCAGACGCCATCAATTTTTCTCGATGCCATGCAAGCGGCTGCTTGCCCGCCATTGGCACCAGAACATGCCCATGTCCAAGGTCCACTGCCGTTAACACGGCTCGCGGTGCCGCTAACACATAAATTTTCCATAGGAGCCGTATCAGTACCCATATTATTGGCAGAACCACATTTTCCATCTTCGGCTTGCGTCAATGGCCGCGCCGATGACGACGCAGCGGCAGTCGATGATGTGTTGGCTTGCGCTGTCGCTACAGGAGCCGCACAGCTAACCGTCATGCCACCATTCCATCCCTGACAGCTCCAATGCCAAGGCCCCTCGCCTGCAACAGCCGTTGGCTCGCCCACAGAACACAAATCTCCGGCTGGCTTACCAACTGAGGCGAGACCATTTGATGAGCCACAACTCGCATCAGTACGCGCCGATGTAGGCGCTGTCATTGGCGCCGCCAGAGTTGGGGCCATAGACGTGGGCGTGAGCGTGGACGTTGATGTAGATGCCGATGTCGCGCCCTCGGACGATGTCGTGCCCGATGAAGAAGCTGGGGCTTCGTTTACAGATTCTGTATTTGAACTTTCGCCTGATTGAGATGCCGCGCACGTATTCGTGAGCCAAACATCTTGCAATGTACCGCCTGGACAAATAACGCGCGTCTCACCCGTGATCTGGCCTGTAAAGCTGTCAGGGTAACCAGCGTCGCTACAAGTTTTTGTCCAAGAAGTAACATGCGGTTCGCAAGAAGGCGTCTGTGTTGATGCTGCTGGCGTTGATGGTGTTGTTGCCGCTGATGCTTCTTTGATAGGCGCTTTCGCTTCGCCGGTATCGGCAACCGGTTGCCCAAATATGCTTGGTTTCTGCGCAGCCGTGTTCATCTGATCAAGAGGAACAGGCGCCTCCTCAAGATCCGTTGCCTTGGGAGCTTCAATGGCTGATGTATCTTCGGGGGCCTCTGTACTAGCTGGTGCGCTTGATGAAACCACACCTGATGACGGTGCATTTGTTGGCATACTGGCCGTCGATGACGAACTCGCAAGTGGCAGTCCGTTAGCTAAATTTCTTGGCTCTTGACCAGGCTGATACTGAACACCGGATGGCGGGCCTGATGATGTAATCGTCTCCGGCGCTCCTGACGCTTGCAAAGAACTAACACTTCCGGGTTGCATTTGAGGCGCCACCAAATTGGGGCTAGCTGCTGATCGACCGGATTGCTGTAAAGCCGTTTGCAAGCCCTGCATCAGCATCATATTAGCTGAGCTACTTTGGGGGGCAGCAATCAATGGCGCCGCAACACCAGGCTGAGCACCAGAGTTACCTTGCTGCGTTTGAGATCTCAGAGGTAATAGAGACTTAAGCGTCAGATCGCCGGGCTTTAAGGGCGAGTTCGGTTGCATGCCTGGCGGCGGTGCCACTGGAAGTGCATCATCAGTATAAATTTCAACAGATGGTTGGGCTGCAGCCTGCGCCCAAGCTTGCGCATGGCCAAACAGCATCGCGATAGCTGCACATGCAACCACCCAACGCATTCCGGTTCGTGCTAATAAACGCATAGGCAGGGGGAAACCCATCAAGAATCATCGATCCTCAATGTTCTACCGGCATCAGGTAGGATAGTCGATAGCAATCAAAGGGATGGCCTAGAATCCATGCCTAACTGGCCAAAGCTGCGGCGGGAATGCAACGTATTAGACAAATTGTAAAAACTGAGACTTGAAGGTCTAGCCGAAGGCCGCCTCTATGGCTCTTCTGCTCCCAACGAGCTCGCCTCCAATCTCATGGTAAGGTTCGCGCCGGATACTACTAAATACTTGCCATCCCAATTGTTTTGCCCTTCCGCAAGTTACACAACTGCATTTTGACCAATCAGGCAACTGGGGGTCTGTGAAAACTAAAATGGCACGAATTTCATCTCCATTTCGTTCGGATCTTTCTTCATTGAGCAAATGCAGTCTTTTGGGATCCACTAATAATAGTATATCTGTTTTTGACAATCGCTTAATAACGGTCGCGACATCTTCGCTAATCAAAACATCTCCAAAATCACTTCTGTTCGTCTCCAAACAGGTTTGAGGGCGAAAATAGTGCTTTCTTCTGCCATCATCTTGGGGAATGAAATGTACCGCGACAATTTCATCTGGTTGAACTTTTACAAGTTTTTGATTTTTGCCATGGCCGAGAAAATACACCCTGTCGTCTCGCACCTGTTCTACAGAAGCTGTCCGCCAATATTGTGAATTAATTTCTATTACCGACATAATGCTCTGTCCGAAAAAACAATCGAACAAACTTCCTATCATGCTTGGCATCACTGACAATTACTATTCTGGGCAAGTTTATTGCCTTTTTTTGAATACTGCGCTGCAACACCAGATAACCAAAAACGGTGGGAACAGGAAAAAAGGGATTAGGATTTTTTCAATAGACTAGAAAATTCACTGTGAATTGCCGAGTTACTGGCGATAATCGAGCCGTGGGCTAGGGGGCTTTGTTTCGCATCCAAAGAAGCAATAAACCCACCAGCCTCCTTTACCAAGATGATCCCGGCTGCGATATCCCAGCTATTAATGCTGTGTTCCCAGTAACCGTCATATCTGCCAGCGGCGACGTAAGCCATGTCCAAAGCTGCCGCGCCAAAACGACGAATGCCGGCAACTTTTGACATAATATTTTTCATCTGCAGCAAAAATTCTTCGTGCTCAGTAGCCGAACAACCCTTAAATGGAATGCCCGTTGCAATGAGACATTCGGATAAATCTTTGCGAGCGGATACCCGCAAGCGTTGGTTGTTATTATAAGCACCCAAACCTTTTTCAGCCCAGAACATCTCATCACGTACCGGATCCATGATGAGCCCTGCTATTATTTCGCCTGCTCTTTCAGCGGCAATCGATATACACCAGTGCGGCAGGCCATGAAGAAAATTTGAGGTACCATCCAAAGGATCGACGATCCAACGCTCGGATTTCTGCGACGTGTCGGCAACACCGTCCTCTTCTTCCATTAAGAAACCGAAATCAGGTCGAGCTTTGCCGAGTTCCTCGCGAAGAATTTTTTGTGCTTTAAAATCGGCCGTGCTGACAAAATCAGCTGGCCCTTTGCGCGATACTTGAAGTAGCTCAACTTCACCAAAATCGCGTTTGAGGCTGCGGGCGGCGGTATCGGCCGCTTTGGCCATAACATTGATAAGAGCGGAACGAATTGCCATGACACGCCTTAACGGGCGCGTTCGATATAACTACCGTCGGCTGTATTGACGACAATTTTGGTTCCTGCTTCGACAAATGGGGGCACCATCACACGCACGCCATTGGATAATTTTGCCGGCTTATAAGAAGAAGCCGCAGTCTGCCCTTTGACAACCGGATCAGCCTCGACAAGTTCCAAAATGACCGTCGGTGGTAATCCAACCGAAAGGGCTGTGCCTTCAAAAGTCTGAACGTTACACGTCATGCCTTCTTGCAAAAATACCACAGGCTCGCCGATGACATCGCGTGGAATTGTATATTGCTCGAACGATGTCTGATCCATAAAGGTGAATTCATCGCCCGAAGAAAACAAAAACTGCATCTCATGATCGACTAGCTGGACGCGCTCGACGGTTTCTTGGGTTCGAAAACGCACATTTGTTTTGGTATCAGCGCGGACGTCGCGCATTTCCACTTGAATGACGGCAGCCCCTTTGCCGGGGATCATGATTTCACTTTTGAGCACGCGCCACAGTTTGCCGTTGTAATCGACAATGTGGCCTTTGCGTAAGGTATTGGCATCGACTTGCATGATCTCATCTCGCAGAACTATTGGCTAACACAATAAAAAAGAACGGATTTTTTGCGCCCATCCCTAGCCAGAGGTGTGGCACTGGAACTGTGTTTTTGACGCTTTCTGCCCGTTTGTCAAATAGCGGTTTACTTTCAGCTTCGTTGCGGTGGATGAAGCTTTTGTCTATCCGTCATCAATTTATAAATTTCATGAACTTTTTTAAGCAATGTGGCTTTGGTAACGGGCTTGACGAGATAGGCCGTAATACCGGCTTGAATAGCCTCAAGGACGGCACTTCGCTCGGACTCAGCCGTCAGCATAACAAAGACCATGTTGTCGTATTTTGGCTGGGCTCTAAAAAACCGTAAGACATCAATTCCATCCGTATTTTCCATATTCCAGTCAAGAAACACAAAATCGAATGGCGTGTTCTTCAGGTAAGCTTCCTCGATGAGATGCTTGGCTTCATCGCCATCATACGCGGATTGCACGTTTAGAAGCTTGTTGTCCTTGAGGAGTTCACGGATATATTCATGAACCATTTTATGGTCATCAACGACAAGGAAACGAAAATCGGATAAAAATTTCAAACACACCCCCAGCTAGAAGCTCATACACTTGAAGTCAGGGACGAATGAGAACTACCTGACTGACCACCTGTTACATTGTAATATTTTTGGAATGCCAAAAGATCTATACCCCTGACATGCCTCCATAAAATGTTTCCACTTTCGGATTTGAACCACTAAGAGGGCAATTTAATCTAACGCTACTCTACAATCAACTTGCAATCAGAGATATGGGGATTCGCCGAGCATCAGTGCCACCTGAGATTGCAGCGAAGCTGCCTCTCCGCCACCTGACAACCATCTCCGGATTGATCTGATTTATTGAATGAAGACAATAAATTCTTCACACTAGCTTGATTTTGCGAACATACAGCATGCCGCAACAACTTCATCAACCTGCTCAAGCGGCATGTGCGGAGTTAAAGGCAGGCTCAAGATTTCCTGACTTAGTTCTTCTGCAAGAGGATAGGACTTCCCTGCGCAAGCGTCCGATCGATAGGCCTGCTGTTGGTGCGGTGGAATAGGGTAATGGATCAGTGTTTCGATGGATTTTTCTTTCAAGAATTTTTGTAAATCACCGCGCCGTTGCGACCTTACGACAAAGAGGTGCCAAACAGGTTCCGACCATTCGGATACATTCGGTAATACGAGATTTGCATCATGTAATCCCGCCATGTAAACAGCGGCGATCTTGCGGCGGCTTTCGTTATCGGCATCGAGATGTTTCAGCTTCACGCGCAAAAAGGCTGCCTGAAGGGGATCGAGGCGGGAATTGTAGCCTTTTTCTTCATTATAATATTTGACGCGAGAACCATAATTGCGAAGGGCTCGAATACGCTTGGCAAGTTTGGGATCATTGGTCGTTACGGCGCCTGCGTCACCAAGAGCGCCCAGATTTTTGGCGGGATAGAAGCTAAACCCGGCAGCGTGGCCTAATCCACCAGTTCTTTTGCCCCGGTACCTTGCGCCCTGCGCTTGGGCCACATCTTCAAGCACGCGCAGCCCGTACTTATTTGCAATCGCCATAATTTCGCCCATGTGTGCGGGTTCACCATAGAGATGCACGGGAAGAATTGCTTTCGTTCGCGGTGTGATCGCGGCCTCGATAAGTGCGGGATTGATCAAAAAACCGTTTTTCTCTGGCTCAACAGGCACAGGAATCGCGCCCGTTTCACTGATCGCAAGCCATGTGGCGATATAAGTGTGCGATGGAACTATCACTTCATCGCCTTCGCCAATATCCCAAGCCCTCAGAACAAGGTGCAAGGCCTCAAGCCCGTTGCCAACACCGATACAGTGTTGGACGTTGCAGTAGTGCGCGAATTCTTCTTCGAATGCCTCCAGCTCCTGCCCGAGAATAAGCTGTCCGGAAGAGAGAACGCGATCCAGCGCGGCATGAAAATCATCTTTCATGCACATATTGACAGATTTCAGATCCAAAAACGGGATCATCCAGTCGTGCTTTTCAGATGATCTTTAGCCGTCAGGAAAGCAGAATAATCTCTTATATATTCGTTTTCATTAAAGTAATCAGAGGCCAGCACCAGGCAAACAGCACCGGAAGAAAAGTTATCAAGATCGCGCCAGATCATTGAAGCCACGTAAAGTCCCTGATAAGAACGATTGAGGTGGTAATGTTGCTTGGTATTGCCGTCATCTAATGTAATGTCGAAACTACCACTCATGGCAATAAAAAGTTGCTGTAGGTTCTTATGGGCATGCCCGGCACGTACCGAACCGCCCGGCACATCATAGAGGTAATAGACGCGTTTGATCTCAAACGGAATATCGCGCTGTCCTTCGATAGGCGTTAAATTTCCGCGACGATCTTCGATCTTGCGCAGTTGTAAGATATGGCAATCAGAAAGAGGCATAGCGGTTATGAGCGTTGAAATTTGTTTGTTGGAAGTGTCCTGCTCTCCACAAACTGAACCATTATTTAGTAGAGCCTGCAACCTTTAATCGGTAAAATCACTTGGTAACCCGCCGACCTCGCCAATCAGCGACATCTGCGGCCGGAGCCCATCGGTAGCCAAGATATTTCCTCATCGCCTGATCGGTGGGAGTTTTGACCCCCATGCGTGACAAGGCAGAAGGAATATCGATCTGCTGCGCCATGAACGGCAGCCCTATCACGTGATTAACCGCGCGCCGAATGCCTGCCGACCTATTAATTCCAGACCGGTGGTAGAGCATTGCATCAAGAATTAAAAACGACCCCGCCGGTGCCGCGAGTTGCTTTTGGAATTTGCGCACAAAAGCATCCGTCGGAAACGGCGCAACATGATGCGTTCCCGGCAATACAAAAGTCGCACCATTTTCATAAGTAAATTCGTCAATGCACAAAAGCGCATTCAATGCCATGGGTTTTGAACTTGTCCAGTGTTGATAATTCAGGTCCCGGTGCCACTTGGCTTGATAATTTTCTCGATCCGGCCGGTTGAGAAGGCCGTTTTGCATCATCAACACATATTCCGGCCCGAGAAATCGCCGCGCGAGCTGCATCAAGGGTTCGGACGTTGCAACATGTAGAAAATCTTGCTCATAAGCGAGCATGCAACGCGCAGTGTCAGCGTCGTTGATTTTTTGCAATACGGACTCACCACCAATATCGTCGACTTGTCGTTTATAAACGCGATCAATTCCACTTTTAAGGCGGTCTATAAATTCTGCAGGAAAGCCGCTTTCCAAGATCGCAAAACCGTTAATTTTTAGTTCAGCAACGAGTTCATCCATTGCGTCCGTCTGAGCAAGACGTTCGCTGACCCCGTAGGCGTCAAGGCTCTGTTTCACATCCATAATTTTGTTTTTTCGTTAAACGTCGAGAGTAAATAGTACATAGCAAATATTATACATCGAGGTGTAGACTTTTTCATATCACAGAAACCTCATAATGGTCGTGGACGATAGCACGCGCGCCAAAACCTTCTTTCTGCTCGATCAGCCCAACATTCAAATGCCGGCCGTTTTGCTCGGTCGATATACCGAAGTCGAAATAGCCATGGTGAGCATAAACGACCTCCATCAATTCGGCAAAAATTAGATCAAGGGCGCCAAAAAATTTTCCGTCTTCACTGGCCGAAATATACTGGACATGGACGACCTGCGGTGTAACGTAAACAACGACCCCCGCCAATATATCCTGATCGTCCCCACATAGGTGCAGACGAATGTTATCGGGAAACCGTTGACTTAAAAGAGTTATTTCTTGCAATGAGTGCACCGGCCGAACGCCGAAACGCTGCAGCAAATTTTTTTCTAGCACTGGCCAGAAAACAGTGAAATCACGACTTTCAGAAACTTTCAGTTGTGCATTGCGTGCTTGTTTGATCTTACGTGCTCGCCGTTCCTGATACTCAAGACGTTGCGACTGGTCCACGACCGATAGAACATCGCGACGAACAAGCCTTGCGTCACAGCGAAACAATGCATAACGGTCCTCCTCGGCCGGGATGCGGCAATAAATCGAAGGTATGGTTTTATATAGAATGGTCGCGACGTTATGCGCCCGCGCATAGGCTAGAAGTGCATCAAAAATTTCAAGCATCAAAGGGGTTGTCATTGTTGCATCGGAAATGACGCCGCCATAGGTCAGGCCACCATGACTGATAAGCTTTTTGTCCTCGACATGCGCAGGCATAACGGCGAGGAGATGGTCTTTATCGTCGTAAATCAGCAGAGAGTGATCCTGAAACCGATTGGCATGATAATCCATATAGGCGCGATAGAATAGAAAAGTCGCATTTTTGGATTTGGCTATAAATTCGTCCCAAACCATTCGATCAGCCAGGGTGTAGGACTTAACTATCATTGATCAGCTCCGCATACCCGAAACCTTCCCGGCCATAATTATTGCCATTGTAAAATAGATAGGTCTTTCCTGCGCTCTCGATAAGGGCCGGATAGGCCATCATATCGCTATCCCAATCGCCGGGTGTTTTTTGCAGGTTTAACATGGCGTCATTCCTCGTCCAGGTGATCCCGTCACGCGAATGCGCGTACCCCAGGCTATAAGGGTCCGCCTCGCTGCCGTAACAAAGAAACATATGGAAGCCATCCGCTTTTTTAATGACGCTAGGTCTTGCTATCCGATATTCGTCGCCGGAAGCGTGAATAACAGTCCGTCCCTGTTGAGGTATCGTAATTCCGTCTTCTGATTCCGTATAACGGATATCATAGACAGGAAGAGTTTTATTTTTTCCTTGTTGAAATCCAGAGCCACCGCCATACCAAATACGCCATTTATTTTCATCAAACAATGCCGTATGGATCACTTTAAATAGCGTTTCATCCTCTGTCCTGTCGGTAATGGGGACCGTCCGAACGCGTTGAAACATAGTGCCATCGCGGCTAAACGCCAATCCGCCGAATACAAGAAATCTCACTTTTTGAACCAGCTGATAACCCGCGTAATAAAGGTAAACCCCATCCTCTCGGCGTACCGCGCAGCAAGGTACAACCCCATTATCGTCAAAACGGCCCGGCAAGCCGATATCAAGGCACGGACCGGACGAAATGTTCAAAACTTTAGAAGGATTCTGTGCACTGACATCGACATATCCTATGCGCGAAACACCTTCCTCATCGCGCATTCCTACAAATATTCTCATAACATTATCATCGACCAAAAGAGGAGTCGGTTGCAACGCCGAATGCCCAGCCCAAGAAATCCTGCCTCTTGGGTTAAAGATGAGGCCCTTTTTGATCCATCTCATCCTAATCATGCAGCTTAAAGAAGCTCCGTGTTGGTATTTTAAGAACAGCGGCAGGATTGCCTTCATACATTCTGTTTTCTTCTGTATTCTTCATGATAACGCTGGCTGGACGGATAAAATTATCCTTCGCAATCCGAATAT
>JABDFY010000002.1 GCA_013286365.1 Alphaproteobacteria bacterium | reverse complement strand
ATACTTAGTGAAGAACCATCACATTTAACAGCACCCATCTGCCATCCCGCTACGGCCACAGGAGCCTGACTTAAAGCCACGCGACAAGCTTCGATAATCGTCATAATTGGGGGCTTTTTTTCCCATTTACGGTCGGGTGGAGGATATTCGACGTGCTTGCCCTGCAATTGTTGCGGCAACATGTTCTGTGCGGCTTGCCGCGCTTTTTCCAGAGCCGCTAATCGCGCCAGGCGATCTGCCTCTTCCTGAGCATTCCGTTCCTGAATGTACCAACCTATGCCAAGCACAAGAAGAAGTAAGGCAA
Source organism: Alphaproteobacteria bacterium (assembly GCA_013286365.1). Lineage (GTDB taxonomy): Bacteria > Pseudomonadota > Alphaproteobacteria > UBA9219 > UBA9219 > JABDFY01. Next base: position 98,204 of record JABDFY010000002.1, on the reverse strand, counting down.
CCCCTGCTGCACCAAAAAGTATTAGTTTTCTCGGTATCTCGACGGGCCTTAGACGAATATCGGCACGGTCATTAAGCAAGAGACTGATCGGCATTGTATCGGCGCCAGGAATGCCCCAGGCTTCTGGCGCGTAGATACGTTGCAAACCACCAAAACCTATTTCTTGAAGTAGCCGATCGCGAGCTTCGGTTTCATCGACAAAAAACTGATCACCATCGGGAACGATAAGATCATCGCGGACAACGATAACAACGGCGCCTTCGCGGAGACGGAACGCACCAGCCCATGAACCGGGCTGCTGATTAGCCAGACACGCCGCCAAAACAGGCATGCCTGTTTTATGGCCAGCACTAACCTGACCCAAGCCGAATTGCGGTATACGGCCACTTTTACTGGCGCCGCGTACAGCATAAAAATCAACTTGTTGCCCCGGTTGTCGGGCGGCTTCTTTTGCGGCTTGAGAAACGCGTCCGCTAGGACTGTTTTCCCAGTAGAGGCCGGCAGCGTAAGGACGCCGGCCGACGGTCGCAACGCCTGCGCCCATTAATCCTGCTCCGCCCGCGGTACATCCAAAACCTGCGGTGTAATAGCTATGAACATCATTGTCCGCGCCGTCTCATTCGAAGAGCCGCCACCGAGAAGGAAATTAAACGGATTGCCAACACCCTGGGCACTTTGCTTGGCGTCCTCTTCGTCGACACCACCGATCATTAGCGTCGAGCCACTCTTCAACAGCGACTGCTGAACAAATATGCGGTTGGTTGTTGTGGGCAACTCAATGCTATTGCCCCCCGTACAGTTAATAGTCGTGGTGCTGCTGCTCGCACCAGAGCTGGAACCACCCGCACAGAAGTTCAGAATATTGACAAGATCAATGAGGTTTAGAGAGTACTGCAGAATAATACGGCCATCATCCATCAGCCGTGGCGTCAACTGGAGAGAAAATCCTTCATGAACAACGCCTGGTGTCAAGGTTACGGTTGTTGTCCCCGTTGTTCCAGTAACGTTGGTTGATTGCGATTGCAGATAACCAATGTCCTGGCCAACACGCCTTGAAACTGGGCGGTTATTGAGTGTTGTGAGAGGAAACTGAGCTATACGTGTTGTATCACCTATTGTTGAAAGAGCATTAAAGACGTCCGTGACTTGTCCAACAGTATTGGGATTAAGAATAGCCACCGACAATGTGCCGCCGCCCGTTAGACCTTGCACACTCGTGGGGCCCGTTGGGCCACTTAAAGTGACGCCGAAATTTGTCAGTCGCTTTAAGGCTTCGGTAAAAGCTAAGCTAAAATCCGTGCCCTCTTGAAGATTAACACTGTAAATCTCGACATTAATTGCAATTTGGCGCGAAAGACGTTTGTTCTCTTGGGCGAGATATTGGGTCACCGTCCGCATAACCTCAGGCGAAGTTGTTACAGTGACCGTACCGATCGCTGGCGACACAACCACGTTGCCGACCCCACCAAGCATTGAGGTAAGGATCTGGCCGAGTTCGTCCCAGTATTTGAGCTCAATATCCATTTCGGAGTTTTGCTTCATCGTATTGGTGGCCGGCGCAGCACCTGCCGCCTGAGCCCCCGTGTTCGTTGGCGTGCTGCTGTCGTCTTGCATGCCGTCCTTAACTTGTTGTGTGCCCGGCATAGCCTCGATTACAAATATTCGCGTTTCAAATCGCGTAATTGAAATCGACGAACCATCAAAATTCCAGTTGATGCCAAAAAAGCCCGAAACCCGCTCCAACAAACCTGAAAGCGGCCCCTCATAGGCTATTGGCGCGCCATTACTTTTGCCGCCAGCACCATCTGCCAAACGCACGGGTATGCCGGTTTGCGAGCTAATCGCAGCGGCAATATCGCTCAACGACATAGGCTCACTTGAAACGAGCGTAATGCCACGCGCTTCTTCATATTTTGGTGGCAAAGGCATGCCACGATGCAACCGTATGGCAGAATTACCCGCCCACACTTTGTCAGTTACAACCAGTGGATTATAACGCTTCGTGTCCTGCGGTGTGCGTCCATCGAGCAATGTTTGTTGCGCCTCAGCTGCGCGCTGCTCAATTAAATTAGTTGATTTCTCATTGTTACAGCCGGTAAGAACTGCAAGAAATAACAGCGTTGCAACCGAGATGCGAAACATCGAAGCATCGCGATGCCAAAATGTACTCTTTTGAACGATCATCGCCATCTCCGCCTTAATCACTATAATTGTTGCCGCGTGTCTGGATGACAAGCACGACTTGGCCTAAACCAGGATTTTCATGTAGCTCCGCTATGGGCTCAGGATGCGCATCCTGAAATCCAGCGAGAAGATTGCGAACAGCCTCTTCGAAGGTGCCCGTATAATTAACCGATGCTTGTAACGGGTAATCATACTCTGCCAACCAATCAAATTCGACGCCGGCGCGTTGACACCACCCTTCTAGCACCTTGCGCAGACTGTCGCTGCGATTGGCATTCCACGTATCAACAATGGAATGAGCTGCGGGTTGCGCTTGCACCAAACCTTGATCGGGTATTGGCATGATGTTACTCGGGGGTGGCTCAAGCATGTGGGGTGCCGATGCCAAAGGCATAACCAAATTCGGACTTGGTAGTGGCTGTAACATAGGCGTTTCAGCGGCCGGCGGCTGAACCACTCTCGCTGACGCAGGCGCTGGCATTGGTGTAGTCTCGGCCACTTCGTTGGCGTGACCTATACTCACCATCTGTCCTTGTTCATGCATGGACAGACCTTCTGGCTGCAGCATATTTTGCAGAGTGTCGCGCCACGGCAATCCACCACGGAAAGATACCAAAGTCCCTAAATCAACATTCGGATCGACTGAAAAACCATAACCCGGCGGAAGAATTTGGCGCAAAGCAACGGCTAGAGGTACTTTGTTGGCGAAACCATGGACAACATCCCCTGTTGGCATAACCGAAGCAGCCTGCATATTGGGTGATGGTTGTGGCGGCGCCATGAGTGTTGGCATGGGCTGAGAAGACGCCGCCTGAGAAGAAGGTGAAGACAACGGAGCAAGCTGCTGACCCTGGATGACAACAGGCGAGATCACTTCAGGATTATCGACAGCACCTGACGACGGTAGTGGCTGCGCCTGCATAGCAGGCGGCACAGCAGAAGATGACGGAAGCGGCGGCGGTGGGGCTTCATCAGGTGCAACCCATTCAAAACCAACGGGCTTAAATGCCGCTGCGGCTGGCGTAACATAAGAACACAAGAGAATCGCCAACACAAAAACGCTACCAACAAATTTTGAGGAAATAGGTAGATTGAACATGATTTCCGCCTTTTTCCGAAGCATGGCTAAATGACCGCGCATCCTAAATGACTGCATGAATGCTGCCAATACGTAGCCGTACTGCAGCTAAGTGGGGTAAGTTTTCGTGGTATTTCAGCAACAAGCACGGACTCCAGTTCAATACCATTTTTGGTACTGAAATGTATTTTTGAAAGACAATTTCAGAAAGGCACATTTTAGAGACATCTCGAAGGGAATCAAAGTTTGAGAAACATACAGATTAGAACTTGTACCGCGTAATCTGCCATTTGACCGTAACTGCACGACATCTTCCATTCAAACAGCCCCGATCAAAGAGCATACCAGAAATATACCCTCAAGACTTCTATTTCGCTCTTGGTTATGATGCAATAGCCTTTATTTGATCCGTTAATAATTAGGCTATTTAGCTGATTCGCTACAACTTACTTTTGTCCACAGGCTAACCGTAATCTATCCAACGCCGCAGGGCCCTTCTGTGAGTTGCCGGCCGTTTAGTGCCTAAGAACCAGCAACGAAAAGTCCTAATCGAGGCATCAAAGGTCAGACCACGCCTTTCTAAGAACCAAAAAATTGTCATGAATAGGATGGCAATGACGAGGGTCCAGATTCGCGCGTGGACCAAAAACAATAGAATTGCCAAAAAAGCACGCGCATCTAGAATAAAGAACCGTGCCGACTTCTGGGTATTACGCCAGTGGGTGTCCATAAAGACTAAACCTCAGTTTCCTCAACCTTTATCTCCTCACCGGAATCATCTCCGGAAAAGCCCTTAATCAAGAGTAAGTATGTACGACGATCAATTAAACCTCCCTTAAAGGCCTTATTAGCGGTTTGCTCCATGGTTTGGCCATAACGCACAAGCAATCTCTGTGTTTCAGCCGTCCAACGCTCAATTGGCTGATCAAGCATTATTTCTCGGACATTCTCGTCAAACACAAGAAACTCCCGTAAGCCAATTCTGCCACCGCCCACTTTGGGGACTAGGGCTTGTGTAACAACCATACGCAATGTTTCAATCATCGCGTAGGAACGCTCCGTACGCTCGGAAGGCTCAAATACGCTAACAATACGCCGAATTGTCGCCGCGACACCAATGGTGTGAACAGTTGAGAAGACCAAATGGCCGGTTTGTCCCGCTTCGATTGCGGCCGAGACTGTTTCACGATCACGTGCCTCACCAACCAAAATAATTTCTGGCTTACGGCGTAGGGCGTTACGCACACCGGCGGCAAATGTCGGTAAGTGACGGGGGATTTCAGATTGTGCCACGAGCGAGCGCGGGCCAACGATGGCGTCATAAACATATTCTATCGGCGCTTCATATGTCAGCATTTTGCCACAACCATGCTCGCGTTCAATCAACATGCGGCAACCAGCCGCCAACAAAGTTGATTTACCGCTACCCGTAGGTCCAGTAACCAAAACCATTCCTTGTTTGGGCGACCAGTTATCGACAATCTTTTGTTCGATGCCCAAGTCTTTCATGGTCGGCGGTAACCCCGGCAAACTCCGCATCGTGATTTGAACTGAGTCGCGACCACGACTTAATATGGCGGTGATATTGACACGAAAGCGGATACGGGTATTGCGATCAGGGCGAACTTCAAAAGACAGATCGAGATCACGCCCCGATGCCAATTTGGCTAAGGCCTCGGGCCCATAGATATGGTGCAAAATATTGGCAAGATCTGCCGAGTCGAGAGCGCGGCGCGTAATCGGGTGCAGCATTCCGTCAACTTCAATATATATGGGCCGATCAGTTTGAATGGTGACATCAGACGCACGCTTACTAACACACCAGATCAGCAAGTTATCCATATGATCGGCTAAAATACGCAATGGCTCATCAGGCCAAGTGCCAAGGATAACAGCCGCGGGCTTGGTCTCTGTTGTGGTTACCGTGGCGCCGGTGTCCATTGGTTGCTCCGTGAAATTAATTCAGATTGGCCGGTTATGGTAACACCGCGATCACCAATCCTCATTTCCGAGCCGCCGCCGGTGATGCCGCGATCTTCATTGAGGGCATAGGGTGCTGAAATCATACCCTGCGCCAAAAGCTCTCGATATCGTACCATACCGACAAAATCATTTGTCATGCGATCAAGATCGGCTTCAAAAGTTTCCTCAGCCTGCTGAATACCGGCGTCCCAACCTTCCTTGACCCATCTGCGCCACTCATCGCGTTCCGTGGCATCTTTCGGCAATAATAGTCCCGGCGGAGGATCAACTGTTCCCCAATCACGCTCCATATAAAGATGCCAGTTACGCGCCGCCGTTACGATCCTCGCAATGCGATTAATGCGGTAAACGCGATCAGCAACAGCAGCAGCCTGACCACCACTTTTTACGATTACAGCTTTTTGTGCTTCGGAAATTACCGGGGGTTCAATGAGAAGTCCTGATGGAGCCGCAATCAGAAGTCGCGAAAAATCAAATACCCGGGTTAAATTACGATCATATTCCGCAAGGCGGCGCTGAATCTGAAATGTTCGATAGGCCAATCCTCCGCGAGCACCATAGGACAGAGCGGCTTCACGTAAGGCGTCGGCCCTAATTTGAAGACCAAGAGTTTCTGGCCTTAAATCACCCCCACTTGTCTGTTCTTGTAGTTCTTGCAAAATGGGGGGTGGTGGCGAGGGGCCACCAGCAGGATCGGGGGTTGGTGCTGTACCGATTGGGTCGGCAACTGCAGCTAGTGCAGCAGCTAGCGTGGGCGTTGGCACAACTGCGGCAAGCAGCAATAGAACTGCCAGGCCATAAGCGACAGGGCTTCCGCCACTTGTGGTTTTAGATTTTATCAGCAGGCGCATAGCGAATCTCAACCTGGCCGTTCTTGCCATCGAGCGCAAGATCAGCACGATGCCCGGCTTGCAGGCCAATGCTTTCCAGCACGCGTATGAGTGGTTGTTGATAAACATCCACATTAACTGTCAAAGGAACCGGTGGTTGGGGACCCGATACGTGAAACTGCATCCCGGCACGATCTGCTAGGGTTTTAGTAATCTGCTCAATAGGCCCCGTCCATTTGATCGTGATCGGCTGCGTAAGATTAGGAGGAGCCGTAGAATAATCCGGCATCGGCGGCGTCGCGGGCGAACGCTGCTGTTCGATGCTTGCTATACTATCGAGTGCTTGAGAGGCCTTTTCGGCTGCAGCGGATAATCTAACGCTCACAAGATCCGGCTCAGTGGCTACAGGCGTCACTGATGTTTGTTCACAAGCCGCTAGCAGCTCTAAGCCGCATAAGGCTATCGCTATATGTGATTTAACCTTCATCGTCCTTCGCCGTTAATGATTCGTTCAACTCCATCAATGGTATAGGCCCAGCCTCGCTTGCGTACAATGGGTCATCATCAGCGTGGGGGATACCGTAAAAAATGCAGGGCAAAACATAGCATACATCCAGCCAATAAAATCATTACCAAGCCCGCAAACCAGCGCCCCGTGAACAGGATGTAGGTGCCAAAAATTGAAAGAACGCTAGCCGCTATTCCATAAATGACCGAGGCACTCGGCAAATCAGCCCGTGGTGACCTTGCCCCCCTATAAACCCCCGGCGCCCCTTCTTGACGCGCCACCGGTAGTTGGCCTGCCTTGATCAGTGGATTTAAATATTTCTCGAGCCAATTTGCCATGTGTCGCCTAATGCAAGAGATCGCTCATTACCGCCGCCATGCTATCTGGCTTGCCGAGAACAATTTTAACTACACCATCTTTTGCGCGATAAATCAGATAAGGTATAGCCCAAAGGCGCCATGAAATTGTGAGCGCATGGTTACGCTGGACAGACTCAAGTGACGCGGCATCAGCTGTACCGGCAAGTTGGCTTATGTCTCCGGCCACAAATTTGTCCCACGCCTCAAGCGGATTGCTCACTTGTAAAAGGCGCGCAGACGCTCGCTCGCTATCACTGTTGGCGGCGACATCGCCTTTACTGGTAACAGCTATGGGTATCAATCTTACTTGCAGATTGTGTTTAAAAACTTCGTCGCGCACTTCCCGCCAGACTTGTTGACAATAAGAACAATACGGATCGAGGATCACGACAAGTTGTGGTGCGGTATCAGAGCCTAAATTGACCCCTGCTGCACTTTGTAAATCCTTTAAGAGCTGCTCACCGACCGGCCCAGTACTAGAAGAATTATTGGCGGTCGTATTTGTTGCGTCAGCTTGTTGTTTATTGAGCCCATCAATAAAACTGCTAACTTCTTTGTTATTCGCTGCCAATTTACTGATTTGAAGACTACTGACATTTTCTCCTGCGTCATTATAGATCGCCCCAAAAACCGTGGTCTTGCCGTCACCCGTAACGTAAGCGATTTGCATCTGTCCGGCCTTAATCACAAGCCACCCATTAAGCCCTGATTGTTCGCCAAGATAATAAAATTTGGCGCCGGATTTTGCGAGTTCGGCTAACAAGGGAAATGAATTTGGATCGGGGGCTGCCGCTGAATTATCGGCCTTTGTTTCGGCAAAACAAGGAGGTAATGCAAGGAGAACCAGGAAGTTAATTAAAAGCATAAGGTTCGTAGGATGCTTCATCTCGTTCCCTTCGCTTCAAACACTTTCAGCGCTCGGCATAATACTGCGAACTCGCCTCACCATCATGTCTTATCAAACCCTTGCGCTCCATGACGGCTATAACTTTAGCGGCATAGCGGTAACCTAAGCCAGGTGAGGCCGAGTGATAGTGCGCGATGCCACCGTACAGACTACCGGTTTCAACGATTTTTTGGCGCAAAATCCACGCCGCAACATGAACATTAACGCATCCATTATCACGTACCCACGTGCGCGCCGTATACTGATCAACCCTCCACTGTCGCGCTAACTGCGGCAACCAGTACGAATTTACTTGCATGGGACCGAGATCAAAAGTGCCGTTAAAGTTAGGACCCGCTTCCTGACCGATATGCCCACCCTCAACATGCATGATGCCGATCATCACGGCTGGCGGCACTTGATATGTATTTGCGGCAATCATCAAGCAGGCGGCCAAAGCTTGGGCAGTGATCATGAGCTTACCTTATTGCCAGGCTTGCGAAGCATCGAGCTGTGCTACAGCTGGAACTTCGAGGTACGTTGCTAGGGTCGCCAACATAGCCATACGCTGATTAAAGGATTGCCAGACTTGGGTCATCGGCACAATGTTGCCGTGTTGAGCGAAATAGGCTGCTCGCTCCTCGGGATTCATATACAGCAACCGATCGGCTTCGGCATAGTGGCATTCGGTATAAATCTGTCCTGCGGCGCGCAAAACATTCCAACACAAAAGCCGCCATTGTTCAGGTGTGCTTCCTGCAGGCGCTAAGGCCCGCGTCACTTGATCGGCAGTCTTTACCAAACGTTCAGCAACCTCTGCCAGCAATCCGTGCTCAGCACGGCCAAAAGAATACTGTGCAACGGCACCAATGACCGGCACCATGGTTTCCATCATCTTGGCGCGGAACGTAGCGATCGTATTTGGAATGGGTTCATTACCGGCTGGAATTTGTGCTTTAAATTTTTCCTGCAGTTGAACCGCAATATTGGCAATTTGTTGAGCCTCATCTGCGGACAGCGCACGTCCGGTGGCGCGATAGTTGGAGGCCACAACCTGACTAGAGGCGCCCACCAAGGCCCAGCGCACCCAGGCACTCAATTCATTATCGCCGGCACCTAGTTGCAAAGCCAACGCTTGATCCAAAACGATTGTGCTATCCATCAGCGCAGAGAATTGTTCGATATTAGTGCCCGGCGTTGGCGGTGGACCACCTTGCTGAGCGGCCGCGGGTACTTCCGTCAGCACTTGCAAGAGCGGCATGCCAACCTGACGGAAGGCCGTCAGCAGCGTTTGCAAGCGCGCATCAGCACTTGTCAGATCGGGAGTTTGTCGTGAGCCATCAGCCATAAGAACAATTCATCTCTGTATCAGGTATGCTGCCTTGCATACCAATATAACCTGATAAGTCAGGATATAAAAATACAAGGCCTGAAGAGCCCCTTACCTTGCCCTGCAATGGTTAACACTTGTCAAACATGGCAAAAATACCGTTCTGGCTAGAGGTTTTATCCCATTTCGAGTGAGGGACTGTCGAGGACAGCTCCCCACCAGCCGCGAAGCCACCCTTAGTTAAACCTGGTAAAATATAGAACTCATGGACCGCTGCCGGCACCGATTGGCTGCGCCAACGGATTGGGATTTGGGGCCTCAGTTGCCATCGCACTTATTGCCCCCGTGATTTTATCTTCGTCAGCGTCTTTCTCATGTTCAAGAGCTTCCCTTTGGGCGTTGCATGAATTATTATTTTGCCTCATATCGGCTGCCATGGCGCCTTCGCTTGCCGAAGCCACGGCGCGATCCGTGCATAGATTTACGGCAATGGCTTTAGCCTGCATCAGGCTAATACCGGCTCCGCCGATACAGTTTGTGATGACAGTGCCAGAGGCACCCAGATTTTGTGCCACCTGGCAAAACTGTTTCTCATATTGAGAAAGTTGCTGAAGAGTCGTATCGCTTCCTGCCGCTTGTGAACCTATGGCCGCGTTTTTAATCAGAGTTTTAAAACAGCTTCTGGCCTGTGTAATACCCTTCGAGGCCGTATTCATAGCCGCACCAGCGGACAGGACTTGCCCTGATTGTGGAGCTGTTCCATTTGAACTAGCTGGCATTACAGAAGCGTTGGGACTGATAAACCGGCTACAAAGGTTGTCAAAAGCAATAAACCTAAGTGTATCGCCTGGATAATTGCCCGGATTAGTCATGCTGAACGCTGGTATACCGGTTGACGTTGACGTTGTGACAGCAGCCGGCATTGCCATCGATACACCTATCTGGGGAAAGAGATTTTGACCCCCGCCAGATATTGTCATGCCATCGCTTGTCGTATAGGTGGCTTGGGCTCCGGGGCAATTTTGTGGTGTTGAGGCACTGCCTGTGCTCGTGCTTGTGAAATAACAACTAGAATTATAAACTTGAGTCTGGCGCGCTGTCGTATTCGACGCATTGGGATTTAACAAAGCCTGGGCTCGCATCGTTGCATAGCTAGCTTCCTCGGCCTCAACGCCTTGCGCAATAAGGGTAAGGAGCTTACTCAAAGACAGATCGCCTATCACCGTTTCATTGGTGGGGGTAGCGGCTTGAGCCGCAAAATTTGCTGTTGAATTAGCGACGGCCGTTTGCCAATTGGAATCCACGACTGCTTGAGTTTGATTCGTTGTTTGCTGGACTTGGCCTTGAGCAACATTAGACATCTGATTGGTCAGCGTATCCCTAATGCTGACAAGCATATCTATAATTGTTCCGCCACTAGGATTATAATTTTGACTGTAATAGCCAAGCACGGATGCCGTGTTCCAGGTGTTATTATCGATGACCGGCAAATACGCAGCAGTTGCCGCATCAACCACACAAGTACAGGCCGCAGCCGCGCCACCGGGTATAACAACGGCCGACAAAACCAATAGGCCAAAGACGGCAGCGCGAATGAATTGGCCCAAACCCCTTGTGCAATAAGCCAACAAGGCCGACATTTTATTTTTCAGCCAAGAAAAGTTGGGCTTCCACTTTCTCCACTGCCTATCACGCGTCATGGAGCTGTTCCCCCAGACTTCATCATGTTCTGAAACATCTGCGATTGATACATCTGCAACGGTGAGGGCACCGTGCCGCCTGTGACGCCGGCCGTAGCTTGGAAAATTGGAATACCGCCACAAGCTTTTGCTTGTGGGATCTTAAAGCCCCCTGTTAGGGACGGCAATTTGGGCACCGGTATACAGAGGCTATTGTTAATCTGACTTGTTATGGCTCCGGTCATTTGTGTGATTGTTTGTTTTGCCATCTGACAAGCTTGTTGCTCTAATTGCTGGATCATCTTGTTGGCAATGCCCATTAAAATATCCATCGGATTACTGACTTTCAAACTTCCGAACATTGAAGTTATACAGCCCATTCCGTATTGGCTGTTAACACTAATGGGTGGAACGCTGTTCATTACGCCGTTGTAGGCTGCCGTTTTTTGCTGAGCGACAGCCATCCGTTGATTGGCCATCCATTGTCCGCACGCGGTCGTACTAAAATTTCCGCCTTGAGCATTGGCGGCTTGTTGCCAGTAGGGGGTGCCAGAGCAATCGCCTGAGGCCTGTGCCTTCGCAATTTGCGGCACGCCAACCATCACAAACACTAGAAGCGCCACTAGAAAACTTTGTCCGTATCTTCCGCGCATATAAAAGCCTCTCCGCGATGGGCTGCATTCAGGATTACATCATGAGATCGAGTCGGGTAAAGACCGCCCCTTAATCCGTCATAGCGCCTCGCATTCATCATATTTCCATAAATATTATCGAGAGGTTAATTAATGGAACGATGATTAATCGAACACAACAAGAGGTGCTATGAGATGAGATTTATACCGTGGAGGTGATTTGATTTCGTACAACGAGCCTGTTGTATTAATAAAACATTAAACTATTCGCACGGCGTCACTTCGCGACATATGATTTTGTAATATCATCAGTAAAAATGCTGCCAACGCAAATGCCGACAATAGCGAGTCTGTCCATAAATCGTATGAGACTAAACTGAGGCATAATCCGGCCGTCCATGTACCCAAGGCAAAGGGGGCCATTTTTGGCCCCAGCCGCACGGCCAATTGCAGCACCCAAAGGATAAAGAAAATGCCGAGTGCAACGCCCGGCAACCCAAGCTCAACCCACAACTGGATTATCGCATTATGCGGATGCGAGGCCGGCATGGTTACAAAATGGTAGCTTGATCCGTGGGGCACTTGAAAAGATAGAAACCGACTACTGCCAAGCCCCCAACCCAGCCAAGGTCGCTCAAGAATTCGGTAGGACATATAATCCCATATTTCCATGCGAGCTTGCCACGAATCCGGCAAGCGCTCGATCCAGGACCTGTGATTGAGAAATATTTCCCGGACAACAAACGGCCACAGCACAAAAGTAATCGGCAACAAAGCCAACAGGCGGCGCGTAAAGAGCGGCAAATATGTGGCCACAACCATGGTTGCAAGAGCCAATAGCAAAGCTAACTTGGCGGCACGCGAGTCCGTAAGATCGGTAGCCACTAAGAGCGCAAGAACGAAAGGTAATATGACCCAGCGACGTCCCAGAGTCCATAATCCGGCAATGATCGGCAATGTCAGCACAACGATGTAGGAAAGGCCACGGTTATATTCTGTCAATCGGATGTGGCCTTGCAACACCATCTGCAAAGGCCCCTTTAACGCAAGTTCCAAACTCAACGCCAGAACGCCCACGACCGCGGCCCAGGGTAATATGATGAAAAGTTTGGGTGACATCGCGCGCGGCAAAATTTGAGGACAGGAATATAAGCTCAATGGAACGAGGATCGTCACCAACTTAAGTAGCAATAACCAAGACACTTTCATTTGCGTTGAATATAGGTTCAGAAATGCGCAAACTATCAACAGACCAAATATGAAGACCGTAATATTACGCTGTGGCTCGGGTAAACGCTTGTCATAGTACCCTGTAGCCAAAAACAATGTTAAGGCACCCCCGATGCCAAGGCTTGCCCAAAATCCGCCACTGAAAGCACCAACAGTTACAGCCAGTACATAAAGCAACAAAATGAATAATGATATCCACGACCTATTCGATAAAGCACGAAGCGCTTTTGTCATGGTGTCGCTTTCAGGTGTTGATAAAGCTGTATCCATTGCTGCGTGATGGCCTCGCGTGTGTAATTTTTGATATATGTCGCATAACCCTGTGCGATTAAACGACGGCGCAAATTTTCGTCACTTAATACACGCCGCAAGGCCGCGGCCAGCTTATGGGGGTCATCAATCGGAACAAGTAAACCGTTGACACCGTCTTCGATATAAGCTTCGGCGCAAAGACTGCGGCAAGCAACCAAAGGTGTACCAGTTGACCAAGCCTCAAGTATGACTGTGCCAAACAGCTCATGACGCGACGGCAGCACACAAACATCTGCCGCGCGCAACAGAGCGCTTGGATCAGAGCGATGACCCAGAAATCTGACGCGTTCGAGCAGGTCTAATGATCGTGCTAGGTTTTCAAGTTCCTGTCGTAAGGGCCCTTCGCCGGCAAACCATATGTAGGCCTCGGATAGATGGGAAAGCGCCTGCAGTAGGGTATTCGGCCGCTTTTCTGGATGCAGGGGAGATAACATAAGGAGAACCCTTGCGTCTTTTGGCGTCGATAGCAGGCCGCGATTGATTGGTGGCAAAGCTGTTAGTGTCGAGAACTGAGGAATAAAATGAGAACGCTTATCGATCACGCCGCGCCGCATCATGTGTGCCATTAAACCCTTCGTAGCACCAATCAAATAATCACAGCGCCCAAAATATTTTGGATCGTAGTAACTGCTGAACCAGCCTATGACAACGGTTTTGCAGGGCGGTACAATCGCTACATCTTGCCGCGTCCAGCACTGAATTATGTCAGCCTTCGTGCGCCATATAAGCCAACGCAACATGAGACGTTGCCACAGACGAAAAGACACAAAAGTAACTCTTGATAGGATGTGTATATTAGCCCGCTTCAATTCATTGATACGAGAGATGTCTTTTGACACAACAACGTGCTGATGGATGCCGGCGGCATGCAAACTAAGGATAATGGCGGCGGCATAAGCCTCTGCCTTATCCGACATGCGTTTAGTCATGATGTGAAGAACGCGCATGCCAAAATGAGCTAGCAGGTATCGCCTTGAGTGCCAACCCTGCAGTCCGAATTTGTTAAATTATCTTTTACCTTCGGATATACCGCGATTAAGCTTTTTGGCCGATTGTTCAAGCATGGCAGCAATGTTGGCAGGTAGTTTGACATCCATGACCCCGGGTTCTTCGGCCGCTGTGCCAGGACGCATGACCACAGCTAGATCGGCATCCGTCGTCACGAAATTTGTCGTGGCTTTGGGTTTAGCTGTGCTTTGAGCCACTTCCTGAACCGCATATTGGTCACCTTCGTAAAGCGGCGGCAATCCCGCACGAAGAGCTGCTTTTTCTTCTACCGAGATCTCGGGAATAACGGCTGGTTGTGCACGATCACCTCCGGCTTTACTCTTAATACCATCCGATTTTTTGGCACTGTCTGATGTCGTGACAGCTGTTTTAGCCGGTGGCGGCAAGATCGCAAAGTTGGCTAGCGCCATAGCACTTGCTTCGAGGGTCGATCGTTTCGCGGCTAGACCCGCAGCATACCCCTTGGCAAGAGCGGATACCTCAGGTGAAAAGGCCGCGTCAGATGATGCCGAAGTTGCCGTCCACTCAGGGTCTTTTAATCGTGTTGCAAGTTCATGCATAGCGCGTTCACGAGCAGCCGTGGAAGACGTCGTGCCGGGCACTGGCAAAAATCGGTGAACGCGCAAGGCCTTCACCTTCTCCGGAGCTACAAAAAACATGCGCGCACGCAAGAACCAGTCGGCAAAAAGGATGTGAACTTCACCCTCACGTTGAAACCGAATGTGGTCATAATCGACGCGTTGACGTTGGTTGGTTTGTGTTGTTCCGCGATTATCAACAAACGGCATATTGAAAAAGAGGCTTGAAATCGTATTTGTAGGTGCCGACATACCGCTTGATTCGAGCACATAAGCCGTGCCGGCATGTTTGTTGAGAAACTCGCGCGTATCGGTCGGATCCTCAATTTTACCAAAGATTTTAAGATTGCAGTTACCGACAATCGATTTGGCCTCGGTTTTGATTTTCTTTTCCATCGACGGCAAATCTTGTGAGGCAAAGATAAGGGAGAAACCAAGCGAGCGCGCCTGCGCTGCCATCACAGCCATGCCCTGTGCCGTGTAGTAGCCGACCTCATCAAACACGGTCATAAACGATGAAGATGAGCGCGTCTGCTTGCTGCCGATGGCCATTTCCCACGAACCTTCAACTGTATTGCCAAGCGTAGCGCCCATCATACCCTTAAGACTAGCGGCAACAATTTTACCGAGATTGGCGGCTTCGTCCTGGTTTTTTTCCAAGGCTGGAATGAGCACAATTAAAATGCGTCGGTTAAGCACGACATCAAGCACATCGATATCGGCAAGTTGAACTTTGAAAATATAGCCATACTCATCAGCCAACATCTGCAGAGCGCGCGTGAACTGCATTGACAGATAGCCGTGTTGTTGGCGAGCTACCTGTAGATCGTACATTGGTTGATCCGGCGATGGTGGCCGTTCGTTGCCCTCATCATCAAACGCGGCATCGACATAGCCTGGTAATGTGTTGAGGTATCCCTGCAAGCCATGAATTATTCGCTCCGGTAGGTTGGGGTCGCGAGCGAGGCGTATAATTGGTTGCATTTCGAGGTTGTCGCGAACGACGCCAATATCAAGAAGTAAACCTTGCTTATCGCGCTTCCAAGTCAACGCGGGCATGAGCGCAAACATCAAGGCCATAGCACGTTCTTTCCACATCGCATTATCGCCGCCGGCATCTGGCATGAAACTTGTGATCATGTTGGCGAGATAAGACGATGAGCCGTTCGAAAACGGGTTCATACTATTTGAAACCGATCCTTCGTCGGTGTTACCGGTCATATAGTTAAGAACCAAGAGATCATCATCACGCCCAAAGCGGCGCGCCAGGGCATAAAGCGAAGCCCACAAATCGGTATCTGCTTTACCGTCAACATAGACGAACCCCGATCCCCAAGTAAGCGCGTTGGTGACAATCGATTTCAGGCCTTCAGTCTTACCAGCACCGGTTGTACCCAGATACAAAATGTGGGTTCGCGCATCTGTGTTAGTCAGCCAAATTTCTTTGCGCAATTCATAGGGGTCATCTTCATCTGATATGTTGCCGACAAAAAGGATGCCATCTGATTTACCAGAACCTGTCCTGCCTGGCGGTGGATTGTGTGGATCGGGCAAATTTGCAAACTTTGGCATCTTAAGCGGCGGAACGAAGGGGCGCTTGTAGAACCAACGAAAGTAGAAGAAGACCAGTATCATCATGAAGTCCGGCCAGACCATAACGTATTGGGGCAACAACCAATAGATAGCTACCGCAAAACCAAATACCATAGCCGTGGAACTTGGCTGCTGCATATACTCGGCTATGCGCTGCGATACAGGACGCACATCGCGCAATAGATGTCGGTGTTTGACGACGAATTTGGGTAGTACAATAGGCATGGAAGTGACACCCGCCCTTTAGCCAACAAGGCTGCTATATTAGCTCATTTTCCTTTATAAGTCTCGGTCGCTAATATTACGTTTTCGTTAACGAAAAACGACCGCGTACCTCAATCCAGCACCCACGACGACACCTGGGGTTTATTGAGACGGGGCGTGCAAAACTTGATCAGCCGGTAGGGGAACCCCGCTTGGTGTATTCACTGGATTATTCGAGGAGAATAAAAGCGACGCAATTTTAATACCCTCTCCAACCATGGGACTAAATAAGAGCAAGTAAACGATAGCGGCTAAAGCCAACCAACAGACGGCCCGTTTCCAGTGCCAGGGTTGATGGCGGCACATTAAAGCCTTTTGCACCCGAGCAAACGCTTCTTCAGCATCTTCGCGGTCAGTAAAATGGGCAATCGGGTAAAACTCGCCCCGCGGCGAAGTTACACCCAATTCCAGATCACCTTCTTCGCCTTGAAGAGCTACAGTAAAGCTGTGATTTTTTTCCAGATCAAATTGCCAGATTAGCGGCGGGTGGCTGGTTCTGAATGCTGCAATAAGAGTATGTCCCAGTACTTTGGCCTTAAAAGGTGATTTATGTGGCCATATTGGCATCGTTCGTTCCTTTGTCCTTGTTGAAATCGTAAGAACTGCGTCAAGATTTTGCAGACTTTGGTTCTTCACGCGGCGGAATGGAGATTGTACGTTTTTCTGGATCTGCAAGAAACTGATTAATCGTCACAATGGCCGTGTCAATACGCGGCAAAGGCAATGGCTTCTTGGCGCTTTGTTCGGCCATGAAGTGGGCCATGGCCCCAGCACCTTCAGTGTGAAACGAACGTCGCCCAAGATTATTCAAAGGATACCAGAGTGGCCGATCGACCGCCCGCAACCAAACAAACTGCGCCGGAGCCAACACACCGCCCATGGAACGTGCCCAACGAAGCACGCCCATAAGCGCCGTCGTGCGATAGGCATGTTGATTGGCTATCGCCACGGCAGGATCGCCAATCTCCGCATCTTTGATCATACCATTGATTTTTGACGATAAGCTCATCGGCATTTGAAACCCACCATCAACTGTCCAATATTTGGCGATTTCGCCAAGCAATTCGTCGCTCTCTTCACGCCGTTGCACACCTTTAAGGGAAAAGGCCGCAAATAAGGCCAAAAAATATGGCGGTTGATTAGCAATGCCCTGCCAACGCGGCCCCAGCTGTATAAGAAAGGCGCGTCGCGCAGCTTCGCGGTCTGGGATGCCGTTCGTCACCGGAATACGATGCCAAGCAATCCACTCTTCTGGCGATAGCGCTTCGGCAAACGGCGGTAATTTGTCCGGTATAATTTGGCCCGGAGAACGCGCGCTGTGCTCGGCTGATTTAAATTTAACGATCGGTGAAATCACTGGCCACATTTTAGCTTGTGTTTTGATAAAAGTTTCAAGTGTATAGATCGTTCTAAACTTGCTCAGCGGGGAATAAAATAAGGCGTAAATCGCCATAGCACTGAAAACGGGAATGGACAGAATGCTAAAAAACGGCAACGTCCGCTTGGCAACGGCGCCAATACTTACGCCAGAAAGGCTGTAGTAAGCTTGAGCCTGTTGGGGCGAAAGATTTTGCAGGTTGTTGCCACCAAAACAGGCTGCCGCCCATTGCATTGCTTCACGTGTGGGCTGAAAATTATCGGGATCCGCCACACGAAGCCATCTCATGCAAGGTACTTCGCGGCCGGTAAAAAGATTGATGACCCAGAGTTCGCCAAAACGCATGTAGCGCAAGACTTCGAGCAACTGCGGTCTAAACTCATGCCAAAGAAACCACATCAGGCCACCGATAATGAGTAGTAAAGCCATCAGCATCCAGATGGGGTCTGTTTGAGGCGTATTACTGCCACTACTACTCATCCTGCTTCCTTCCGATCACGTCTTGGCGACGCCTTGGCCTGCCGGCGATTGCGCATGGGCATAATTAACGAGTTCCTGGACTATTTCACTGATAACAACAGTCGTCGCACCAGATTCTACTTCACCTTTTTCAGTACGCAGTACAACACGGCGGCGAATTTCTTGACGCGCTGAGCCACCAGGGAAAAATTGGGCCAGCACTTGACGTGCACGATTGGCAGTGAGGGCCTCATAAAGTTTTGTTCTTACCTGCACATCTTCCGACGAGGTCGAGAGCGCCCATAACTCGATCGGGCCCAATGTATTAATGAGGTGCTGTTCATAGCGTCCCTCATTGGTGCTAAGGAGAAGTAAAACAGGCGCACCAGAAGGTCTCGGACCAGTTAGCCGATAACGCATGACCCAGCGCGCCGTTTCGGATAGGCCGAAACGGGAGGCCGTTTCTTCGAGCGCACGATCTGAAACGGCCGTACCACAAATCCAAACACCCGTTGCCAAATCGACCATATCTTCACTGAAATCACCGAGCAATTGTGAAGCCAACACAATCTGAACGCCCCACTTACGACCTTCGCGTACGTCGCGAATAACTTGTGCCCGCACAGCATTCGTTTTGCTGGTGCGATGAAATTCGTCAAAACATATGCGCTTTGGCGTTTCGCGAATATCACGAATACGCGCTTCATGATAAGGGCGATATTTTTCCGGCACCGAGCGCAGCGCGTCCGGACCCATCCACCAAGAGCGAATAAGCACATGACGCCCAAGCATATACATAATGGCTGTTTGCCGATCGGCGACTTCATCGCCCTGCGGCGCCACGTCTTGTAAATCTACGGCCGCTATGCGCGCGCCACCAACGTCAAACCGCGTCACTGAAGCTAAGATGGGGAATTCGCGTACGGCAGAGGCTATCATGCGTTCGAAAGCGTGGATGACAGACTCGGCCGATGCCCCAATTTGCGTTTCTTCAAGCAAAGCTCTGATTTGTGGGCGGCGCGCCGCCGTAACTGCATCGACAAGTGTCGGTGATGCATGCCGTTGTGCCAAGGCTGCTTCGTGATAAGCGCCTTGTTCATGGAGAGCGTCAACGACATCCCACCAATAAGGGTCTTGGGGTAAGTGAATGTTGTATTTTTCGATCGCCTCATCAACTTCATGTTCGATACGCATTAAGTAGGGCCGTGCCTCAGTATTTGCCCCTGCATCATCGCGCCAACGGTACATTTCATCAACGCAAAGACCAACGAGCTGCGCCATACCATCATAAGGTACGGCCTGTCCTGGCGGTGTGCACAAAAGCGTCAGCAGCTCCGATAGATAGGAACGCTCTTCAACCAGCGGGTAACGACATCCCAGCTGCGTATCAAACGGATTGACAGCATAATCGGGTGTCATGCGCAATTTGAAATGCAGCGCCTCATGACGACGATCGAGTGGCAACGCATCACGAATGAGAGAGATCAACCCCGACGAAGACGGGCCAATATCGAGAATAGCGATAAATGGTAAACGGGCCGCACCCGCTGTAAGCGCCGTGCCAAGGTTCAGTGCGTTCATGAGCACCGACTTTCCGGCGCCGGGTTGAGCAAAAATCAGATCGAACCAGAGTGTCGTCAAGCTGCTGCCGGTTTGATAGGGCCACAATCTTCCATCCAGAGTACGGAATAAAATTGAACCTTCTTCAAAGGGTGAAGAAGCGCGTTGCCACGGCAGAAGTTTGACGACTTCACGGAACGGAGCAACGGCAGCGGGCGCTGTCGAAGCACAAGCAATTCCAAGTGCTGACGATAAAACGACTTCCAGAGGATCACCACCGGCTGAAGACGCCTGACAGTATCCCCACGCTTCCAGGGCTTGGGTTAAAGCTCCCGCCCTCGTTTCAAGCAAATGCTTGTCGTCGGCTGGTGCAAAAGTCGATATTGAAACACGCAATTTAACGACCGGTTCACTTTGCGACAAAACCTGTAACGCTTTAAGTGACTCACGAATTTGTTTGTTAACTTGGTTGGTAAACGCCAATACAGATGCGGCGAAGGCACGAAAACCGATCCCTTGCGCACCGGCGCTTTCGATCAAATAGGAAAGGCGAAATGGAACATCATTGTCGATTAATCGCGCCAAAAGTTGCGGAAACGGTGACGGCTCGGCGGGCGCCAATGTCATGTCTACGCCCGTCCATATAAGGCCACCGATCTGCACGATTGTTGGCGAAATAATCTTGGCATCGCCAAAACATAACTGACGGCGCAGAGGGGGCCAGAGGACATCGGAAACATCCTTACCTTTTTCTAACCCAGCCCGCGGCATAAGAGGATCGCCCGGCAAATTGGCGCGCCATTTTTCATTCTCGATCTGTGGATAAAGATTTCCTCGCACCGCCGCCAAAGCTTCGTGCGCATTTACCATGCGGGCTTTCATGGCTATGTCTTCAAGCGCGGCGAGTGTGGCGGCAACGTAGCTCTTATGCCTTGTACGCAAAGCCTCAAGAGCCTGCATAGGGTATTGGGCATCACGCGAGGGTAACCATTTTATTTTACCCCGCTGCTTAATAGCCTTCGTCGCCTCAGTTTTGCTTAAGGCGGAAGGCCGGGTCCACAGCACAATATAAATTTCTTCATGCGCGAGATACTTAGCGAGGTGCCGGCGCCGTTCATTAAGAAGATCATCGAGGTCAAGCTCCAACGCCCGCGCTGCCATTCGATTACTCAGCATCACCTTATCGAGATCATGACCAACAGTCGCTGGATTACGCATAAAATAAAACTGCATGGCATAACCGGTACGATCGAAACGGGCACCTAGTTTTAATGTCGCCTGGCTGACAATCCATTGATACTCAGCATCACCTATAATTTGGCGGGCGCCGAAAAATTTA
The DNA here is from genome assembly GCA_013286365.1 of Alphaproteobacteria bacterium. GTDB lineage: Bacteria > Pseudomonadota > Alphaproteobacteria > UBA9219 > UBA9219 > JABDFY01. The sequence continues at coordinate 77,014 of JABDFY010000002.1, read as the reverse complement.
ATGAAGGTAATAAGCGAGCCGTCGCTGGATACAAGCGTGTCTTCATCATCCGCCGTTTCAAGTTGGATGAACGACTCCATAGGCTGATGCAAGGCCAGAAGAGCGGCAGCAATGGTATCGTCTAGAAAACTTATCATTGCGCCGTCCTGAAAATACTCTGCCAACGACTAGGTTTGACGCTCAAGCTTTCCCCATAAAGATGCTTGAAATTCTTGTTCATGATGAACTTAGGCGCTCTCTTCCACCGGATCAAGACAGTCAGAGGTCAGAAATCAGGCGCCTGATTTTAGGGACAGCGCTACTGGCAACGGTCAATCTTTGGGATCGTTACTCAAGCGCTTTAATCAGGCATTTCCGATGGTGGTTGTAGCCAATTTCAGTAAATCCGCCCATTTTTCTATCGGTAATTTGCCATAGGGGCCCTGTGGCGATGCCCAATAGGTAACGATTTGCGGAAATTGATTGATATCGCCCTTATGTGTGCGAACGAGACGCTTATCGAGAGGCAGAAGGCGTATGCCTTCTAACTTTGTCGTGCTTTGCTGATATTCCTGCTCGGTTAGGTTTTCATGAAATACTGTCGCCAATAAGAGGGGATCATCACTACCCAGACGCTTCTTGGCCTCAGCGCGGCGCGACATTAAAGCATCAAGGGCGTGAGCTGCTCGTACGGCGAGATCGCTTTTAGACGCGCGCGCAACATATATGGCGCGTGCAATATGATGCAAATCCGTCTGACTTATTTCCGGCAGCCAAACAAGAACGCCAGCACCCATCATACCCGCGCGCTCAAGAGCTAGACACTGCTCGCAAAACGTGCACGCCGTAACAAACGGCGGATCACGGCCAGCATCGGAATAAGGTACAATGCGTTGGTACTGTTCGGCACGAAAGCCGCAGAAACAGCAGGTGAAATCATCCTGCCGTAAACATTTTTCCATAAGTGATTTTAAATGCGAAGAGCCCTGCCGAACAACACTCTCGGTATCAGGCGAACGCCTGATACCGAGTGAGATTGGAAGGAGGGTCAAATCGAAAGACCAGTACTTAGTGGAATGTTGTGTTGAAATCCTGGAAGTTAGCGGCGCCACTGGTTAGCTGCGTCGTACCCTGCAGAACTTTTGTCAACGCTGGCAACGCAAGAAACGCACTACCTGCAGCAATGGCTGAGATGCCCTTTGGTAGATTTTGTTGCGTTGGATTTTCTGCATGCTGCTTAAGTAACATGATGCCGCGGATACCAAGAAAGATACCAACAACATAGCTAACAGTCGATAATGCCAATGGAATAGCCGGCATTTCGTTTGAGTTAATGCTGCCAACCAACGAGTTAAGGTCGGTAGCTCCTTGTGCCCAAGCAATATCGGGCATCGGTATGGCCATACCTACTACTGCTGCCATCAGTGCCCATTGCCAAGCCGTCGATTGAACTTTCATCTGTGCCTCCCCAATATAAAAAATTTAAGACATACTAACACTAAATTGCCGCGATTAACAAATTCCTAATTTCCCAAAAGCATTTGAAAAACATAGTTATTCTTCGCCCTAAAATACCACCCATCAAGTCGGTGGATTCACCATACCAGAAAGTGACGTTCCGCTGAAAAACGTATTGCTCATGATGTAGATGAAAACGCCGATATTGATCGCAAATACACCACCTATAATATGCGTTAGTCCTTGTGGGATTGTTGCCTGTCCGGTGCCCTCAACCGCCTGCTTGACGATGAACCAGCCACGGATGAATGAGATGGCCCCGATTAATTGAACAAAAGCCAACACAGCGCTGAGCGCGGCGTTGATGGCGGCAGTATCTGTACTATCGCTTGTCACCGATGACCAATTAAGGCCACTGAATTCCTGGATACCCTGACCAAACACAGTGCCCGTCATAGCGTCTAAGGCCGAACTGGATGAAACAAGTATGGCGCCAATTATAAAATTGACAAGAATGGCTGGGGCGGAATTTGTTTTTGGATCAGTTCCATACTTAGCTGCCTTAAACAGGCCCCGAATTATCATATAAATTCCAGCAACGGCGCCAATGACAGACAACAACCACAGCATCGGTTGATAGATGTCGCCGACAATATTTTCCAACATGCCATCGAGACCAGCGCCTGAGCCTGTAACGCCCATAATCGAGCCAGAACTGGCCGCTATTCCGCCACCGTAGCCTGCCGTACCGATGCCGCCACCTATGGTCACGCTTGCGGGAACAATACCGCCGATTGCATTACTAAATGCGCCACCAGGCGTACAAGCCGACAGGCCGTTCACCATCGTGCTGCTGCCGCTCAAACTTCCCATAAAAATACTGCTTTGAAGGGCTCCGACAACACCGGGCAAAGTCAATAAACCGCCAGCTGCCACGAGATACATAATTCCCTGGCGAATATGTTGTCTGTTTTGCTCGAAGGCATGAAGTTTTAATTCAAGGACACCCATAATGGCGAAGAAGACGCCTGCCGAATAGGCTATTGTGGAAAAGAGCTCGGCAAATGAGGATATATTGCCGCCAACTTGGCATAAGACATCGCCAAGAGTGCTTGTCTGTGCCGCGACCAATTTTGGTGTGAGCAAACAAAGCCCAAAGGCCAATAAAAATGGCCCCAGCCAAAGGCGGCCTTTTTGCTGCGATGGAGAAATTATTTTATTCATCGTTTCGCTTCCGAAAATGCCTCCGAAAACGTAAATTTTCAATTGGCAAAAATTGCCTCAATTTATTGTTATTCCTGAATAATCTATCAGTGAACTTGTTAACAAAGCCTTTAATTGCCCTTAGAGGAGTGAAATATCAAAGCTTTTCAACTCATTACCTATTTTCGGGGCAATAACCTTGCTTCAGGCTTAATGGACCGTACCTTTCGATCCTTCAATGACCCAGCTATCACCGGTCTGATGAATGGCGCGTACCCGACCGACGCCAGGCAAGTCATCGCCAATTTCAACGCGGCGCAAATCAGCAGAAGAAGCACTTGTAGCAACCCAGGCACTATCGGGTGTCGCTGCCCGTAAAACCCAATGCGTATTAGCTGGCCCGGCATTGGCAACTTTCGTGTGATGCCTAGATACATTATGAGCAACGTTTTTGGGAGCTCCGTGTTTTCTACTTTTATGTTTCGCTTTATGCGTCATGCGAGACATGACCACTGAATTGCTTCGCGAAGTAGGCTGCGGCTCAGAAATGCCTGAAGACGTACTCGCTGTTTCACTGTTACTGAGTTGGGCCAATCGCTGCTCAAGTTTATCAAGTCGTTCTTCAAGTGCCGGATTAGTTTGCGCGGTGTTTTGTGACGGGGGATTGGCGGCGACCATATTACTGACCTGGCCCAACTGTTGCGTAGCTTGATCAAGCGCTTTCTGTAAATCATCTACGCGCGAAGTCAGAGCGCTTAAACGTTGTTCAGCAGCACCATTATCAGACGTGGCGGACGTCGGTGGTGCTGGCGCTATCGGTGCTGGCATGACAATTGGATTTTGTACCGCCATTGGTGGCGGTGATGGTTGTAGTGATGGTTGTGTCGGCTGATCCGCCTTTGAAGGAACGACCGATGGAGGAGAAGCTGGTGTACTGGCCGGCGCTGGCGGCGGCGTCATGATCGCAGAAGATGTGGTTGGGGCTGCATCGGCAGCGGTCGGCTTGCCTTGTGACTGATCCTGAGTTGCGCCGTTATAAAGTGATCCGATATCGACATCACCCGAGGCTGGCGTGGATGAAGTTGTTGACGCCGCAGCCGTTGTTGGCGACGAAGGCGCTGAACTTGCCACGGCTATGGGTGGTGGATTGGTATTTGAATTTGAGCCGCCAAACTGAATGTAAAGCATGGCGCCCAGAAATAGGACGCCAATAATGCCGACGGCAATTGGTAATAAAATCGAGCGTTTTTTCTTTTCGGTAACGGGTGCTTCCGACTGATCCCCCTCGGGCATCGCCTCTTCTGAGGCAACAGCCTCTTCTGCCGGATGATCAGCAAAGTCATCAACCGGCGGCCGGTCGTCGTGCCAAACTTCAGCCCCTGTTTCTTCTTTATGTTCGTCTTGATTTTGGGGGTCTGAATTGTAGGGATCCGTCATTGGAAAGAGTCTCCTGTTGTCACAAAACCAATTTAGTGTCCAAAACCAGCACTGCCGACACTGGCGCCCGGTATTACGCTAACGGCACCGGTGTTAGTGTTTTGCAAGATTGGCATATTAGGTGATGTTGCGTTCGACGTATTCGAATTGCCCATAGCACTTGGATAAGGAACTTGTCCATTCGCGCCTGGATAAATTGGGTAACTGGCACCAGGACCACCGCCAGGCACACCATTACCTCCAAAAGTTGCGCCCGGTGAATAGCCGCCGGGCGAAGAACCATAAAATGAGGGATATCCGCCAGCGCCGGGATATCCAGCCCCAGGATAACCAGCGCCTGGATAACCGAGGCCGGGATAACCAGCCCCTGGATAACCAGCACCTGGATAACCGGCCCCAGGATAACCAGCGCCTGGATAACCGCCAGCCATGCCGGGATAAGCGCCGTAAGGACCGTTAGGTCCATTGGGTCCATAACCATAAGGATTGGCAGCATTCTGTGGCGACACATCATAAACAGACGAAACAAAAAACAAGCCCATAGGTGTTCCGGCAGCTACGCGTACCAATGGTTTAATTAAATTCGCCTCATTCTGGAAAAATTGGCCTGCCGTTTGCGCCGCTTGGCCAAGACCTGTGAACATGCCTTGGGTTATACCGCGGCTCGATTGCGAAACAATCGTCGTGGTACCGTTCGTCGCTATTGAAGAACCGCCTTGACCCACAGTCTGACCGACCGCCTGCAAGAAGCTAGCGCCTGCCGGTAGCAACACGCGCGAGAAATATCGTTCGTCTACTTCCGTCGCCAAGCCGCCGAGCGTCGTATCTGTATCAAGTGCGAGAGTATTGATCGAGTAATCTGTGCCCTTACGATCAGCAAGATTGAACTGCAAAACCAGGTAGTCGTTCATGACCTGGAACTGTCCAATGATGCGTGCACCTGAAAGCGGGCCTGACAAAATTTGAGCGAGGATGGGACCGGGCACATCAGAGTTCGCCTCGGTTAGCAACTGCGCATAGCTAACTGTACCAGCAGGTACCAAGATTTTGGGCGGCGGTGGTGGCGGAACAGCGGCGCCAGCTACGCCGTTTGCATTGGCACCGGCTGCGCCTGCTTGGGCGGCTTTGCTTTCGTCTCTCTCTTTGTTTTCATGCACCGCCGTGACATCAACTGTTTTAATGCCATGCGGCATCCAGCTTTCCATCAGCTGTTGCATCTGCCGCTGCATGGCTTGGGCTAAGCTGTCGTCAAAAGGAGCGGGTGGCGCCTTTGGTTGTTGCTGGACCTGTTGTTGCTGAATTTGTTGCTGCTGCTGAACTTGTGCCAGCTGTTGTTTCATATGTTCTGTCTCGGCGCGCAATTCGACGAGCGGATCTTTCTTTTGTCCCTCGCCGCCCATTTCTTCAGTGTCAGACGCTTGTCCAACAGGTGTGGGCAATGCGCTGCCGCCACTTTGCATGGCCGCCGCAGCGCGGCGCTCGGCAGCTTCTTTGGTTTGTTCAATATAAAATGGTGACGATTTACCGCCTGGCGCTTCGGTCATTTCTGGCGGCTTAGCGATACGCGACTGGTTGAGAATACCACTACCTGAGAACAGCCCAATACTAGCGGCTACAACAGCGCCTATAACTGTCAACAGCACGAGAAGTTTAAAGAGCGGCCGGGAGCGCCAAGCTTCGGCCAAATTAGATGTCATGTTGCGGGGACCCTGATTATTCGGTCCCAACTCCTCGGGCTGATCAAATTCGTCAAGGTTTGTCATGATCTTCATCCCGTAAAAGCCGTGCCCGCACCATATCGCCATTGTCTGACATCAGCAAAATGGGCGCATCACCAATTTCATAGACCGTCATTCCATCGGCCGAAGATACGCTAGCATTCCAAGCTGGTGATAACAGTGTAAGCGGCGTGCGAACATATACATTGCTGCCCAACATCCAAGCCATAGTTCTCGCGTCCACGCCATTAACTTTCATGCGTTTCGCTTCTTTGGGGGGCGCATTTTCAAGCACCATCATGATGGTTTGATCGCCAGCCTCAAGACGGGGGCGATCAATGAGAGGTACTTTTGCGCCAGGCCCAAGTTTAGGTATGCGTGCATCATAACGCATATCAACTGTGGGGCCCCCGGCAGACAGACGGAATATGATCGGCGTCGGCAATGTCTTAAGTAACACCGAAAGATTGCCCTCACCGATACGCGTCAAAGGCATAATACGTACAACGTGAGAGTCTGAATTTGACTGTGTTGGCGTTACCTCAAAGCTGCCACCAACACCAATGTCAAGAATAGGCCAGGGCTCGCCTGTCGCATCAACCATAGTAATAGTGGTGACATAACCCGCAGCCAAATTTATTTGCGGCGGTTCAACACCTGGATCAAGTGAAAGCGTGGTGACTTTCACTTCAGCCTTTGGTGGGCCGCCGGAAGGCGGTTGCGCCGCTGTTTGTGTATTTTCGAGGCGATGCATGAACTCGCGTATCTGGTCAGGCGAGAGCGGCATAATCCCCGATGATGCACGATCAAACGATTGGTGATTGTGATCGTTTTCGCGTTTGGCTTGATCGGCTTCGGCTTGTGCTTCGGCTTGCATAGCCGCTTCTTCGGCCTGTTGTTGCAGTTGAGCGGGATTGGTTGACAAGGCTGAGGGTGGTGGTGGTGCCGGAATATTGATGCCGTTATCAGACGAAGACGGTGTCGTGTTCGGAAGTGACGGTGAAGGGTTGGCTGGAAACCCAGTATCAAGTGACGGGCTTTGAGCGGGTGCGTCAGCACCTTGAGGTGTCTGCGCATGACAATCAAATGGTAAAGCGAAAAACACCGCTATAAGCGTGCCAATGAACAAGGCAAGCGCGGGTGTATTCAGGGCGAGTATCTGTTTAGGTCTTTGCGGCAAATCCGATCCTCGAATCAGTCATTCATAATCGGATGAAACTAGCCTTTCAGCAATCCAAAGTTAACAGCAAGTTTATAACGCAAGCCTATCCACGGAAAAACCGGTTTTAAGCGGCATTCCTTGGCTAAGTCGTAACCTTCGGGGACCTTAACTTAGAGGGACATCCAGGATTGGATGGCTATGCCGGACGAGTTTTCTTCCGGGGGAACACGCACAATCGTTAATCTGACAAGCACATAAGCTCTTTGTGAAACGTCGTTGTTGGTGGCGTAGGTCATGATGACCGGAAGTTCTATCGTCCATTGGTATTGACCTTTAGGGTTCTCACCTTGCGCCGTTATGACCGCTGTGTTTGCTGGTACCGTTGTCAGAACTAACGAATAGTCCTCGAACCTCTTGCCGACATTTTGATTGAAGAAGGCCTTCAAGAACCCTTCCCAGCCTTCTTTTGTAAATCTTGGTTTTTGGGAAATGAGCTTTTGATTGAAGTCGCCAAAGCCAAGGGTCATAATTTCGGTGACGCTAGATGTCGCCCACGATCTCACGGCCTGATTTGTCAGATTGGGCATATCAAGCGGCACAAGCATAGCTTGCTTACCGTCTGGTTCGACGGCGTGATAAAGATAAATGGGTCTAAAGATCGGCATAGCAATAATAAAAATACCGACCAGCACAATGATAAGTATAGATTCCGCATAAACGATTTTTAACATTCTCAGGCGATGTTTAGTCGCATCCTCTGCGTCAGGAAGGCTGTCGACATTGACAGGCTCCTCCTCGAACAGGCCAAAAAAATTACCAGCTCCCGGGATCTTTGGCAGCTTTGGTATTTTTGCCTCAGTTTTTTTGGCTTTTGCTTTAGCTGGAGCTGCTTCTGGTTCGGATAGTTTTGTCATGCTGCGCAACTAGCGTGCAACCCACTGCTCAATACTGATGCCATCGGTGTTCTGCAATGTTGAAACGCGCACGATCTGCAAAAGCAGCACGGCGTGAATAGGAACGGGTGGATTATCACCGTCAAACTTGATTTGAACGGGAAACTCAAGATACCAGGTGTAAACGCCGTTTTTCACAAATTCTTTCTTGATCTCGGGCGCGCCGTTGATGTCCATGGTGACAACCAGTTTGCGTGCTTCTACGGCCTCCAGGATGTGGGCATCTTTCATAGCCTTGGTAAAACTCTCCCAACCCGAGGCTGTGAAATTTGCAGACGCTTGTTGTAGGCGTTCACGGAAATCATGATAGCCAAAGCGCATCGTATTTTGTGCTGTTCCGGCCGCCCAGGCAATGACATCGGCATGAGAGCGATAGGGATCATTAAGCGGCACGATGCTGATAATTCGACCGTCTGAAGTTGTCGCAAAATAGACGTGTTTGGTTTCGATCGTCATCAAGAGCGTAACTATGCCGCTAACCAGGAGAATGATGACGATCCCCTGGATAATACTGATACGCAAAAGCAAACGATAGCCGTCGCGGTAAAATGCGTTGCGGGTTAGAATTGTGCTGATAGCATCTTTGAGTGCCATGAGATTTCCTTACTCGACTGGAAAGTGAAGATCGGGTAAGCGCGCGCCTGATTCATACTCTGCAGAATTTTTGCAATTTGAACATATCCTGTTATGTCGTCCAATAGATTGAAATTTTCCAAGGCACATAAGACAAACGCGCTCCATGGTCTGCGACGAAACTTCAATCGTTTCGGAAGCTGCGTTATTCGTGCGTGGCATCGCGGAACGACCCATAGCAGTCGATGAGTTAACACCGGTATCGGATGTACGACGGCCAGGTTTGCGACCGGGTGCCGAGCGCCTAGGTAAACCGAGACGTGCGGCGCGGGTCATAATAGCCGCCACCGACCGATTAAGTGCCTGAGCAATTGCTGCTGGCGTTTGGTGGTGCAGCCACATCTCACGCAATACGCCGTCTTGTTCCTGCCAGCTCGTTACTGCAGCTGGCGCTGACATCGACATTGCTTCTGATTCTGATGTATCTGACTCACTCACTTTACGACACTCCCGTCACTTTGGTTCTGGGTCTTGCAACTAATCATTTGTGGACTAACCACCATTTAACCTACAGGTCCTTGCTACATCTTATGAAACTAATTCGCAGTTAGCGCGAGAATCCTCAAATTTTTCTTAATGATCCCAGAAGCCTGCAGATTACGCTTGTTTTGCACGTCTGATTGAATAGTTTAAGCCAGGAAAAAGGTTACAGGGGAGGTGTGTGATGTCCAAAAATTTAGGGCCCAAGGGGTGTGTTATTATGACCGTTTTGGCCTTATTTACATGTTTTGACGCGTCAAACTCTGCTTGGGCTGTAAAAACTTCCGGGAACAACCCACCACCCGTATCATCTCCTGTGACAAGCGACGCCGCTCCCCAGTTCGCCTCTAGCGCCACAACTGCGACGACCCCCACATCGGCTCCGACGACTTCCTCAACTTCCACGGCTGCTAACGGAAGTTCAGAATTTTCCACACAACTTGACGCCCTGGTGGGGGAGGCCATCGCCTTGTACAATGCGCCTATTTGCACGGCTGGCGAGGCTTTGACAAAAACGGGGCCTTATACCTTCGCTTGTATAAATATAGGCACTCCAGGCGTGGCTCCTAATCACTAACGTAATCAGCCCTATTCTATTTTATTGAAGTCTACATATTATCTTTTAATTATAATATGTTAAGAAGTGTTTGGTGGTGTAAAACCAACCGCTACAAGCCACACTTGTTAACGAACTATTATTATAAATTATATAAAATTAGGTAATAATTTATCCTATTTATGGATTAGGCGTGTCATTATTCATTGGTCATTTAGCGTTTCAACCCCTTTTTATAGGGCGCCTGAGGCAGAAAGCTAACTTTGGTGAAAACATCCAAGGTGACAGGCCTTCAGATCATTTCGATAATTTGGCTGTATCGGGCTCTGGTCTGTCGGGCTCTAGGGAGAACGCGATTTTTGGAAATCGTGATGATTTGTTCTTCAAGGCCATCCCCAACTTGACCGATATACCGTTTCTAGAAGCGCCCCATACACCGGATGGAGCCCTATCAAACCGTAGATGTGACGAGTTTGGTTTGTTGCGTCCCATGGGGTGCTCCGTCCAGAACCCAGGCCTAGTGCCGAGCCTTATGGCTCCACTATATCAATCAGCGGCCCTTCCAAGGTGGTCTCTGCATCAATGACTAGGCCTGGGTACATCTCTTTTCAATTTTTACAATGGCCGGCGGCTGGCGCTCGTATCCACGCCGCGTTATGGTTTTAGTATCCTCTAGGATTACTTGTCCGGACTAGTTCCGTCCTTAAAATCCAATGTGTAGTCGCGCACGTTGGCACCAATATCGATTTCGGCAAAACCTTGCGAAACATAGCCGCGAGCCTCACAAGTACCATCACCTTCAATGTGAAATGGTTTTGCATTGATACAAAAAATATACTTGCCCGCCCACGTAAAGGGCGGTTTGTCAGGAACTTCCGTTGATAGGGCGCGCGCAAAGTAAAAGTAAAACCGGTCAGTGAGAGGCTTGCTGAAAACGCGCAAACATTCACCCGGCTGTAATTGCCACCAACCATCCGAGATCCAGTCGAGTGTCTCACGATGGCCAAAGGCTGCCTCTATGGGCGTTTGGGTTCGATTGCAATATGCCATGGCGGCCATGGCCGGGGATGGCCTGAAACCGGCTATCCCCAACACCACAACAGCCAAAAACAACCGCAATCGTAACGCCTTGAAGAATAAGGACATATTTTGCCTGGTGAGCTTAACTTGTTGGCAACAAAATTTCAGTAACACAATACATAACTCAAGTTGAAAATTTATTCACCTCCGACGTCAAAATATATTCCTGGTTCCCGGGAGTAATTGATCCATAACTCAGGAGTCACCATGACCACGCAAACTGGCCACGACACGCTGAAAACGCGTAAGACGTTGGATGTCGCTGGTAAAAGCTACGAATACTTTAGCCTAAAAGCAGCAGAGGCCACCCTAGGTGATCTTGGGCGGCTACCCTATAGCCTGAAAGTGCTCTTGGAAAATTTACTCCGTTTCGAAGACGACCGATCAGTTACGGTCGACGACATCAAGGCCTGCGGCACATGGCTCAAAACCCGCACAAGCGACACAGAAGTTGCTTACCGTCCGGCGCGCGTGCTGATGCAAGATTTTACAGGTGTTCCAGCTGTTGTCGACCTTGCCGCTATGCGCGAGGCGACAATTGCCTTAGGCGGTGATGCCAAAAGCATCAACCCTTTGTGTGCCGTTGATCTCGTGATCGATCATTCGGTCATGGTTGATTTTTTCGGCAAAGCAGATTCATTTCAAAAAAATGTTGGCCGCGAATTCGAGCGCAATGATGAGCGTTATGCCTTTTTGCGCTGGGGCCAAAAGGCTTTCAATAATTTCCGCGTTGTGCCGCCCGGTACTGGAATTTGTCATCAAGTAAATTTGGAATATCTAGCGCAAACGGTATGGACAGATACCGATAGCCGCAATGGAAAGCTTGTCGCTTATCCCGATACGCTTGTCGGCACCGACAGTCACACAACCATGATCAATGGCCTCGGCGTTCTTGGCTGGGGCGTTGGTGGTATAGAGGCCGAGGCTGCGATGCTGGGACAGCCCGTATCGATGCTAATCCCTGAAGTCGTCGGCTTTAAACTTACAGGTAAGCCACGCGAAGGCACAACAGCTACAGATATCGTGCTAACCGTTACTCAAATGCTACGCAAAAAAGGCGTCGTTAATAAGTTTGTCGAATTTTATGGCCAAGGTGTAAGCGGACTAAGTCTCGCCGATCGCGCCACCATAGCCAACATGGCGCCAGAATACGGAGCCACTTGTGGCATTTTCCCCATTGACGCCGAAACCATCAATTATCTCAAATTCACTGGACGAGACGCTGATCGCATTGCTCTCGTCGAAGCCTATGCGAAAACCCAGGGTATGTGGCATGACGCCTCAAGTCCTGAACCCATATTCACCGATACACTGGAACTTGATCTGAGCAAGGTCAAACCCTGTCTGGCGGGCCCTCGTCGGCCACAAGATCGTGTAGAACTTAGCGAAGCGGCGACCAAGTTCGAAGAAGAGTTGCCAACCTTCAAGATTGATGCGGCAGCCCGCGGCAAACAAATTCTCGTCGAAGGCACCCCTTACAGCCTAAAACACGGTGATGTCGTCATAGCGGCAATCACATCCTGCACCAACACGTCTAATCCGAGCGTGCTTTTAGCCGCAGGCTTACTCGCACGTAAGGCGCGCGAGAAGGGCCTTAGCACAATGCCGTGGGTAAAAACTTCATTAGCGCCAGGCAGCCAAGTTGTTACCGACTACCTCGCCAAAACGGGTTTGAATGTCGATCTCGATGCTCTCGGATTTAATCTTGTCGGATATGGCTGTACAACCTGCATCGGCAATTCTGGGCCGCTGCCCGATGCCATTGCGGCTGCCATCGAAAAGGGTGATCTTGTGGCTTGCTCGGTTCTATCAGGAAACCGTAATTTTGAAGGGCGTATCAACCCTAATTGCAAGGCAAACTACCTGGCTTCACCGCCGCTCGTTGTTGCCTACGCGCTGGCAGGATCAATGACGCTTGATCTCACCACACAGCCCATCGGAACTGGCAAGGATGGCAAACCGGTATATTTGAAAGATATCTGGCCATCAAACGAAGAAATCCAAATGACGATGCGTCAAGCCCTGACACCTGAGATGTTTCGTCAACGCTACGCTAACGTCTTCGCCGGCCCTGAAAAATGGCAGCACATAAAAACAGCCGAAGGCATGACCTACAAATGGGAGGAGAGTTCAACTTATGTGAAACTGCCGCCTCTATTCTTCGCCATGCCGCGCAGCCCACAGCCGGTAACGGACATATCTGGTGCTAGATTATTGGCTCTGCTTGGCGACTCTATCACAACCGATCATATCTCTCCCGCCGGCGACATCAAAAAAAGCAGCCCAGCCGGCAAATATCTTCTCGATCATAAAGTTGAGCCGAGTGAGTTTAACTCCTACGGAGCACGACGCGGCAATCATGAAGTTATGATGCGGGGAACTTTTGCCAATATACGTATAAAGAACGAGCTTATGAACGGCGCCGAAGGCGGTAATACCAAACATTTCCCTTCGGGTGAAACCATGCCGATTTACGATGCCGCCATGCGCTATCAAGCTGAAAACGTACCACTCATCATCGTAGCAGGAAAAGAATACGGCACAGGCTCATCACGCGACTGGGCGGCAAAAGGAACTAAACTACTGGGTGTGCGCGCCGTGATCGCCGAGAGTTTCGAACGCATTCATCGCTCTAATCTCGTTGGCATGAGCGTTTTACCTTTAGTTTTCAAAGATGGTATGACACGCGCCGATTTGAAACTTACTGGCATGGAAACATTTTCCATAACAGGTGCTGCGGCCGGCATTCAACCACGCATGGACATAGCGCTTACCATCACACGCCAAGACGGAAAAACGGACCGGATTACTTTACTATGTCGCATCGATACACTGGACGAAGTCGAGTATTATAAAAATGGCGGTATTCTGCCCTATGTGCTGCGCGATCTTATCAAAAAGGCGGCATAGTATGGCGGGCAAAACAAATAAATTCCAAATCAGCGACGACGAACTCAACGGGCTGATCCAGCGCTATACCCGCGATATTACCGAACAAGAGCGCGCCGGAAAATTTGATCCGATAACAGGCCGAGATACAGAGCTTGATCAGATCACACTTATCCTGCTGCAACGCTTACGCAAAAATGTGATGCTTTTAGGCCCGGCAGGTACTGGTAAAACAGCTCTTTTTATTGGTCTTGCACAATGGATCCATCAGGGCCGCGTCCCTGATATGTTAAAAAATTCGCGCATCATTGAGTTAGAAATGTCAATGATCGGCGCTGGATCACAATCGCGTTCTGATCTCGAGGGTCGCTTGATGCCGATTATTAAGGGCGTTGCCGAACGTAATGCAACTTATGAGCAACCTCCTATCATCTTCTGTATCGACGAAATTCATCAGTTGATGATTTGCTTCAAGGCTTCAAGCTTCGCTGGCATAGCCGACTTGATGAAACCCTACCTTACTGCAGGCGATCTTTATATGCTCGGCGCTACAACACGCGAAGAATATGATGATTACGTCAAGGTCGAACCCGCCATTGACCGCCGCTTTCAAAAAATTCATCTTGAAGTGCCTGATTTGCCGAGAACCGTTGAGATTTTGATGAATCTCAAGGGGAATTTTGAGAAACATTATAAAATGAAGATCACCAAGGATAGCTGCTCGCGGATCGTGAAGCTCACCGACCGTTTCATCCGCAACCGCAACAATCCTGATAAATCAATCCTTGTGCTGGATCAGGCCTGCGCGCGCGCCATTAAATCAGGCATTCAGGATGAACTGGACACCCTTTCTATTGAGGCTGCCGTGGCTTCAGAAGCCGGTGTGGATGCTAGAGCGGTAAAATCTTAAAGTGCAACCCTGCTTTAGGTTGGTGCACCTATTATTGTGCTCTCCGCAGCGGTAAAACACGTGGCGATATATAAGCGGGTGTAGCTATCGTGTTATCACATATATTCTTTGGCTTCCCGCTTCCGCCGGGTTGCTGCATTATGTAGATTGCGTTTTCTGGTTATTCTATATCATCACCTTATGATCACAGCTTCACCTCCACTCCGTATCGCCTGCATTGGTCTTGGCTGGGTTGCGACCCATCGCCATATTCCAGCAATTTTACGGCAACCCCAATTTCGGCTTATTGGCGTTATTGACCGTAACAGAGAACGTGCTCAGCAATGCGCCGCAAGATTTAATGTTAAAAACTTTGATACAGCTGATGATCTAAAAAATGTTGCTTGGTTGAGCGACGTGGATGCACTTTGCATCGGAACATCCCCGTTGGCACATGCAGCCCTAACTTTGGAAGCCCTTAGGCTCGGTAAGCACGTGCTGGTTGAAAAACCGTTTGCCATGGACGTAAAAGAAGGCGATGCGATGGTCGCTGCGGCCGCTGCCAACAAGCGTGTCCTCGGTGTCGTACATAATTTCCAGTTTAGTCGTGCGACACAAAAATTAGAATATGACTTGGCGCACAATAGACTGGGTCCAACCCGACGCCTTGCCGCCGTACAGTTTGGCAACCCCTTACGTCGCCTGCCACATTGGTATCCAGAGCTACCCTTAGGGTTATTTTATGACGAAAGTCCGCATTTTTTTTATTTATTGCGGCGCCTTGCCGGCTCAGACTTAAAATTACGTCACGGCCACGCTACAGGCGCCCACGACAAAACATCAACACCTTCACTCCTAAATTTACTTTACAAAACGGATGGCGATATTCCTGTTACCATAGATTGCCAATTCGATAGCGCTGTAAGCGAGTGGTTTGTCGTCGTCACGGGCACTAAAGCCGTGGGTATTCTTGATATTTTTCGCGATATTTATATTCGGCTGCCTAATGACGGTGCACATAATATACTGCAAATACTACGCACAAGTTTCTATGCGTTCTCGCAACATTGGTCACAACATATTCCGAACGGCCTTGCGTACCTTCGCGGCCGCCTTGATTACGGAAATGATGAGGTCTTTAATCGTTTTGCTACCGCCATTCATACGGGCCTACCGTTAGAAGGTATCGGTGTTGCTAACGCGCTTGAGGTGTTGAAATACCAACATGAAGCCATAGAAAAAATTCGGCATAATTTGCTCTGATGACTGAGCCAATCAACATCCCCAAGCGCTGCCGCGAGGTCCTCGTCGTCAGCCACTATTACGCCGCCCACGGAGGCGGTATTGAACGCGTTGTTAATAATCTTATTGTCGAAATTTCTATCGTTGGAAACTTTCGTTTCACCTGGGTGGCTAGCAATTGTGATTTACCGCCTACTATACCCGGTCAAGTTATGCAGCCCATGCGGGTATTGAATTTTCTTGAACGCATGTGCGGCTTACCACTGCCATTGTGGGGGCCGCGCAGTTTATGGCGGTTAAAAAGAGCCGTGGCCGCATCCGACATCGTCTGGCTACATGATACACTTTATATGGGTAATATTTCAGCCTTCATCATGGCGCGGTGGATGAAAAAACCAGTTCTGATAACCCAACATATCGGACCCATTACTTACCGCAACGCTGCTTTACGTTGGATCATGAAATGTGCAGATCGTTACATAACGCACAAAATGCTGAAGCTCGCAAACCAGGTAAATTTTATCAGTGATGCTGTTGCCGAACACTATTATCGTGCCATCAGTTTCAAAACGCCGGTTAAAATTATTCCGAATGGCGTTGATATCGATATTTTCCAACCGGTGCTGCCAGAAAAGCGACAAGTCCTTCGCGATCAGTTTGCCCTTCGCCGTGATCAACCGGTATTGTTGTTCGTTGGTCGTTTCGTCGAGAGAAAAGGGTTGTCAGTTATTCGGCATCTTGCAGAATCGTTGCCCGAGTGGCGTTTTTGGCTGGTCGGTAGAGGACCCATCGATCCCAATCAATGGCGTCTTCCCAATATCCACGTCTTTAAAGACCGCGCCGATGCAACGCTGGCTGAGTTATATCAAGCGGCGGACATGCTAATTTTACCAAGCTATGGCGAAGGATTCCCACTGGTTATTCAAGAGGCCATGGCTTGTGGCTTGCCTGTACTATGCAGCCCTTCCGTAGCTGCCGGTAGTCAAATCGCTTCCCCCTACCTCTTAACGGCCAGTGTTGACCCACAAAATGTCAAACATACGGCTCAGTTATGGACAAAGAAGCTCATGACGCAGCGTCCTCTCTTACCGCTCAAACAAGCCAAATGGGATCTGGCAAACTTTGTCCAAGATTTTTGGCTTTGGTCGCGCATCGGTGGTTATTACGACGATCTTTTACAAACTATGTGTAAGCGGACAACCAGGTGAGTTTAAAACTCTGTCTGAAAAGTCTTCTGGCCTTCATTCTCGGCATAAGCCTCGTCGTCGGTTTATGTCTCGCAACCGGCGTCTCTTGGCGAATACTGGTCGATATAGCGGCGCATATCAGATGGCCAATATTTTTTGTCATGCTCATCTGTTCCTCTTCCTTTATTTACCTGGGCGCACTGAAATGGCAGTTGATTACCCATAACCGCAAAGAACCGCGGCCACATTTTTATCTATATTACACGGCGCATGCCGTACTGCTTGGCCAGTTCTTACCACAATCCGTTGCCACAGCTTTATGCCGCACGGCCGTCATGCGTTTACAGCAAAACACTTCGTTTAAGCACAGTCTTTTAAACGCCGTTTATGATCTTGGCTTTGACTTTCTTATTGCTGTCATACTTATTCCCGCCAGCCTTTTCCAAATCGTCTTTGGATTTAGTTTTGTTCTGTGGTTGATGTTCGCTGCGCTCTTATTGTTGGTTGCCGGGTTTATTCTGGTACGGCTACCAAATATTCTCTCGTGGCCCATCATGACCAAACTTAAGTACCCATGGTTGCAGAGACTGAAAGATGAGCGCCGTCAAGGTTTGTTGGCGCCGCAATTGATAACGAAGATTATGTTGCTTTCTTTGGCCCGCTACGGTCTCGTGATCACTCAACTTGTGCTAGGTGTTAGCGCACTCAATATTGCTATTCCGGCAAAAATCATCGCTTATGCGACACCACTGGCAACGCTTCCAAGCCTTATTCCACTAACCCCCGCCAATCTTGGCATTGCGGAATGGAGCTGGGCTTATCTCCTTACGCTCTGGCATATGCCAGCCGCAGCAGGGGCTTCTTTTGCTTTAGGCTTTAGACTTCTGATTTTAGCGGTTCAAATTACTGTCAGTGTAATACTGAGCGCTATTTATTACTTACCCAATAAAAAATGACTGCAATTTTTAGGCGCCCAATTTTACGGATAATCTTTTTAAGTAAGGATAGCGCCCCCTCATGCCGTACCACATGCCAACAGAATTTCGTCAACTCCCTAAAGGATATTCCGGGTTCATTTAAAGTCATGATTGGTATGTCGACGATCTCCACATAGGGTGTGGATGCAGCACGTTCTTGCGTAATATTGACGAAACGCTCCAGCTGTTCCCAATATTTTTGATAGGTTCTTAAATAATTCTGGGCACCCTTTTCGACAGTTGCCTTCGCACGATCAATTTCCTCAGGTGCCGTGCCCCAGGCAAATCCATCAATACCCAACTCCTTGATCGCTATGACTTCTGTCAAATAAGGATTGGGCAGGAACACAGCCGGACAGCCACATAAAACGGCCTCGATAGCGAGCGCCGAGTTTTCATAACAGTAGAATATCTCCGAATGTCTAAAGAGATCGGCGATTTCCTCGGGCGTTTGTGAATCAGGCAAGTCACGTGTAATTTCCGTACTCTTACTTGTAATATCGAACAATCTGCCGCTATGGATATTCTTATATTTATCGGCATAAAAACAGCTGCCGGAACGTGGTAATTGTTTACTACCTGGGTTAAATATGCGCGTGTCTGTGGCCGGAAGAAACAGAACATTGTCACTCGCATTCGCGGCATCTGCGAGAACTTGCGAATAGCCGAAACATATTTCGCTCGCCGGATAGACTTTGTCACCACCAAGAAAGCCGGGGAAATTTAAGACGTAGCGCACGACGAGCGGCGATTTAAAGGGATTACCCGCCACTGTTTCGGGGTAAATAATAATTGGGCATTGTTTGTTCTCGAAGTGGAACTGGATTAGCGTATTGTTTATGACCGGCGTCAACAAGTCCGGGGCAACCGCCAATTCATGGGGATGCGGTGGAAACGGAACGATATAAGCCTGATAGCCTAGACGATTTAAGCTGTGACATAGCAAATGAAGCGCCCGAATTCCAGCCGACGAGCGAATATATTTTGGCGTAACAATGTAATATGGATTGCGTTTATCGGGATAAATTAATTCATTAAGATTTGAAGAAGTTGCCGTAAAGTTATTCATGATACCGATGGGTCCCTATTATAAAACTACGCCGACAGCAGCCAACTTGCCGTATCTTCGATTTGGCTGCCAAGGGAACATAGGGTAAAACCGAAACGCTTGGCAAGCGCAGCCATTTCCCCTGGCCTTCCAATATACCTGTTTTCCTTGCCAGCTTCGACGACAGGCCGTTTTATCTCCAGATGCGGCATGTTTAATACAGTGCGGATTTGCTGAGCCAACTCGGAAAGCTCGACAACCTGGTCGCCTGCTGTATCAAATACCGAAATATTATTTTGGGCTTCAAGCAACATGCTGATGGCCAATCGAATAACATCGGCAACATGCACATAAGATCGCAACACACGATGCGCAGCATTGATCACGATTGGCCTGTCCGCCAACGCATCGCGCAACATAGAGCCCAACGCATAGAGATCCACCTTATTCATATAAGGTCCGCTAAGATTAAAGACACGTGGAATAACGGCCGGGAAATTTTGCTTTGTAGCTAACGCAGAAAAAATGTTCTCGTCCTGCGCTTTCATAACGCCGTAGGCATTGGCAACAATATCGGTGTCGATTTTGCCGTCGGCGCGATAAACGGCGCCTGAAGAGGGTAAAAATAGACCACAGCATTCATTATTGTTTATGGCTTCGATGACATAGCTACGAATGATATCGTTGCCTCTGATAAAAGTGTCGTTAGACTGGGTGGTAAGTTTGTCTTTGGTCAAAAAAGCGTAATGCAGATAATAGTGGGGGCCGCGCGGAAGTTTCACAATTTCCTTAAGCTCAAAACAAGGTACAGCGCGACCAGAACGTAGCTTGATATCGCGAGCCTTTGAGCCGAAAACACTCACACGCTCGGCAAAGGCAGCGCCAAGCACCTGATCCAACATTTCTAACGTCGCCTGCCCCAGCCAACCGCCACCACCTGTAATGGCAAAGCGCACATCATTTGCGCGCAGCCTGTCTGTTAACTGGCTACCGAAGGACATAAATTTCATGGCTGTATACTCACGTCACGCGCCGCTTTTAAGGCTTCGTATCAAGCGGTTTTGCTGTTTTTGCAAAACGTCCTAATAGAGTCGGCAATATAGTCAATTTCCGGCTGATGCAGGCCGGGGTAAACGCCGATCCAAAACGTATTGTTCATGACCATATCGCTGGCTTCAAGCGAGCCGTGTACACGATATTTGCGTCCCAACATATAGGGCTGACGTAAGATATTACCGCCAAACAATAGGCGTGTGCCAATTTTACAATCGTTTAAATATTTGACGAGGTCGTCACGCTTAAAGGGCGTATTGCTACGAACTGTAACTGGAAACCCAAACCAAGACGGGTTGGATTTGGGTGTTGGCTCGGGCAAGATAAAATGATCTTCCATTGTTTTGAATTGCTCTGTCAGGCGTACAAAATTGGCCCGACGGGCAGCAATAAATCCCTCGAGACGATCGAGCTGTGCATACCCTACAGCCGCCTGCATATCGGTGATCTTAAGATTATAGCCAATATGCGAGTAGGTGTATTTGTGGTCATAGCCATAGGGCAACTCACCCAATTGCCATTCAAAACGCTTTTTACATGTATTATCTTTGCCGGGCGCGCACCAACAATCGCGACCCCAATCGCGAATAGATTCAAGTATGCGCTTAAATCGCGCACTGCCGGTAAAGACAGCACCACCTTCACCCATCGTAATGTGATGTGCAGGATAAAAGCTCACCGTACCGATATCGCCGAAGGTTCCAACCTTGCGATCGTTGTAAGTAGCTCCAAGCGCATCACAAGTATCTTCTATCACAAACAAGTTGTGCTTCTTGGCCACAGCCATAACAGTGTCGAGATCAAAGGGATTGCCTAAAGTATGTGCCACCATAATGGCTCTTGTGCGATCTGAGAGCGCAGCTTCAATTAAGTCAGCACGAATATTATAAGTCGGAATATGTACATCAAGAAACACCGGCACCAACCCGTTTTGTATGATGGGATTAACGGTCGTTGGAAATCCGGTTGCGCAGGTAATAACTTCATCGCCCGGTTTCAAGGCCTTGTCTTCGAGCATAGGACTTGTCAAAGCCGAGGCCGCCAATAGATTAGCGGATGAGCCTGAGTTACAAGTTAGTGTGTGGTATACACCGAGATATTTCGCAAGACGCTTCTCAAACAGATCGTTATACCGTCCAGTTGTTAGCCAAAACTCCAGGGCTGAATCAACCAACGCGCAAACTTCTTCAGGTCCCCACACGCGGCCCGACACAGGCACTGACGATTGGCCGGGCGTGAACGCTTTCGGAGCATGGGCAAGTTTACTGTAACGCTCGGTTAGCTCAAGAATTTGGGCCTTCAACTGCTCAGCTTCGCTGAGAGGTGTATTTGATTTTGCCGTGACGGCGGTCATGCGCGTTTTCCTGCTGCTCTAAGAGTTTGGGTCTGAGGTGAAACCGTTGGTTCGCCTTCTTTTCTATAGGCTGCAATTTGCTCAAGTGTAACTGCGTTCATATCAGCCTTGGCCTCATATTTCTTGAACCATTCCACCAACATAGCAAGGGCTTTGGGCAAAGGCCAACGTGGGCGCCACTGAAGCTCATGCCGGGCTTTTGTTGAGTCTAACTGCAGCAGACCTGCTTCATGCACGGCGTTAGGATCTTCGATTATTTCAATACCTGAGCTTTGTCCCCACAAGCGACAAACATCGTTGGCGACTTCTGCAACTGGTGCTTCGCCTTCAGCATTTGGGCCAAAATTCCATGCTTGTGGCGAACGCGGCTTGAATTGCCACATATACTCAGCAGCGCGAAGATATCCCGAAAGCGGCTCGAGTACATGCTGCCATGGTCGTATTGATTTAGGCCGACGAATGATGGGGCGTTTGTTGTTCATCAGCGCATAAATTACATCTGTCATTAAGCGATCGCGTGCCCAATCGCCACCGCCAATAACATTTCCAGCGCGCACGCTGGCCAATGTTTTGTGCCCATCAGTAAAATAAGAGCGGCCATAAGCAG
Source organism: Alphaproteobacteria bacterium (assembly GCA_013286365.1). GTDB lineage: Bacteria > Pseudomonadota > Alphaproteobacteria > UBA9219 > UBA9219 > JABDFY01. The sequence continues at coordinate 55,109 of JABDFY010000002.1, read as the reverse complement.
AAACAACTAGTTCGGCGCAGCCCTTACTGCTGCTGTAAGGGTCATACCCGCCCATGGGATCAGTTTCGCGATAAGGCCAAATGGTTTCGCGGTTTTCATAACATTTATCGCTGGTAATAATCAGGGTTACGGGAACATTGGTCTGACGAGCAGCCTCCAACACATTGACTGTGCCCATAACATTGGTGGAATAAGTATCAAGAGGTGTCTCATACGAAGGCCGCAACAAAGCCTGCGCCGCCAAATGTAAAACGATATCGGGCTTAAACGCCTTGATGGCCGCAGTAAGGATCAGCAAATCGCGAACGTCACCGATCTGATGGTCCAAACAGTCGCCGACATGAGCTAGCGTAAAAAGATTGGGCACTGTTGGCGGCGCCAGAGAATAGCCGTGAACTGTCGAGCCTAATTGGCGCAAGAGTAAACACAGCCAGCCGCCCTTAAAGCCTGTGTGACCGGTAACAAAAACCTTTTTTCCCTGCCAAAATTCCGGCGTCATGAACGGTCCTGCCAAACTTTCCACGGAGCTTTACCGCCCGCCCATAACTCTTCAAGGTGGTGGCGATCGCGTAACGTATCCATGGGTTGCCAGAAGCCTTGATGTGCAAAAGCCATCAATTGGCCATCGCGCGCCAGACCTTCCAACGGCTCTTTTTCCCATAAGGTTGTGTCATCCTTGATGTAATCGATGGCTTTAGGCGAAACAACGAAAAATCCGCCATTGATAAGGCCGCCCTCACCGGTTGGTTTCTCTACGAACGCGCGAACTTGATCGTTTTTGATGTCGAGCGAACCGAAGCGTGCCAATGGCCGCACGGCGGTAACCGTCGCTAATTTACCGTGCTTTTGATGGAAAGCCAGGCTGGCCCCTATATCAACATTGCCCACGCCATCGCCATAGGTAAGAAAAAACACTTCGTCGTTGCCAAGATATTTTCGGATGCGCTTGATGCGTCCACCCGTCATCGTTTCTTCGCCCGTCTCAATAAGACTGATCCGCCAATCCTCGGCAGCGCTTTCATGAATTTTGACGCCATTGTGAATGTCGATGGTAACGTCGGCGTTATAAAGATTGTAGTGAAAGAAATATTCTTTGATCTTATGGCCCTTATAACCAAGGCAGATAATGAAGTCTTTCACGCCGTAATGGGCATAAGTTTTCATGACATGCCACAAAATGGGGTGATTGCCGATATCAATAAGCGGTTTTGGCTTGAATACGGACTCTTCGCTGATGCGTGACCCTTTGCCGCCAGCCAGGATAACAGCTTTTATTTTTCCAATTTCAACCACGTCCAGCCCGCCCTAAAAAGCAATGATTTCAGCCTGTCGCCCACATTATGTTGATGGCGGCAAGTAACGGCCTACCTGTTTGAAGGTGTCTTCGTCAAGAGGCGGGGACATCAAATGCAGTGGATTGGAGGCCATACCCCCTGTTTCGGTCACCCGGCTCATAATTTTAGGGAAATAGGTCTGTTTTGGATCGACCGGCACAATAAAGGCCGCCGGCCCTTCACACGCGAATAACTGCTTAAATGCCATGTCTTGGGCATAATTAGTGTCGAGGCGCATCGCTGGCACCTCATAGGCGGCAAAAAGCTTCTCCCAGTTTGGCAAACCAAGGCCGGAGGACGTATCGCAGCCCATATAGCGCCCACCAAAATAATTGCTCTGCGTCATCCGAATTGACGCATAGCCGTTATCCATAAATATAAATATTTTCAGATTAAGTTTGTTGACTGCGACTGTGCCGATTTCTTGCAAATTCTGTGAGAAGCCGCCGTCGCCTTCGACCAAAATCGTGCGTTGGCCTTCCGCTGCAACAGCGGCCCCTATGGCACCACTTAATCCGTAACCCATCGATGCGAGACCTTTATTGGTCACCATCTTCTGCCCCAATTGCTGAGCAAAAGTTTGCATCATGACGGTGAAGGCCCCGCCACTACTGCACGGAACAATCACATCTGTTGATTTGCATAATTTTGAAAGTTCGGTGACAAACTTATAGGGTGAAACAAAACTGGTCCCCGTCGTATTGCCCTCTTCAACAAGAGGCAACGCCGATTTGATCGTCTTACAATATTTGACCCAGGCTTCGTGCTGGCCAAGATCAGCCTTCGATAAATAGCGCAGCACTTGATTGGCATCGCCACAAATCGGCCAAGCCACTTTCGGATTGCCTTTTTCCAATTCAGCGCGGTCACAATCGACTTGAACAACTTTTCCGCCAGGAACAAACTCCTGCCAATTAAAACCGGTCTGCTGTAGACCAAGTCTTGTACCTAGCGCAATCAGGAGATCGGCCTGCTGAAGGACAAGATTACTGTAACGCATACCCCACGTATTCGGACGACCGAAATAGAGAGGATGATCAAAGGCTACGCGATCGGCGCCATTCCATGTTGTTGTCAGCGGCAAGCCCATAACATCAAGTCGCGTCCTAACCTCTTCTGAGGTGCGCCGATCAATACCGGCACCAATTAATAGTAAAGGCCGTTCGGCCTTACGGACTTGTTCCGCTAGTTTTGCGAGATCGTTTTCCGGAATTGCGGCGATGGCAGATTTGTGAGTGATTGCGCTCTTTTTTTCCAATGTATCGGGCTCTAGAGTTCGGCCCTGAATATCAAGCGGTATTTCTATAAAGACGGGCCCCTTACGGCCTCGGCTGCTGGCCTCGACGATTTCCGAAAAAGTCGCGCGATCCATAACATCGTCCATGAGCACTGAACGTACAGTGATCGGCTTAACAATATTTACGCCATCTATTTCCTGAATTCCGCGTTGACGCAACTTGCCTCGACTTAGATCGGGAACCTTCACCTGTCCCCCCAGAACCAACAGTTCACGACTTTCCAACCAGGCACCAGCAAAGGCGGTTACTATATTGGTGAGGCCAGGACCCGCCGTGACCAGAGCAAAGGCACGTTCTTTGCCAGCCGCAACTTCATTGAAGTACTCGGCCGCTATGCCGGCCGCAACTTCATGCACAGTGCAGATAATCTTCATCTTGCGGCTGCAGCTTTCCAATAGATGCATGATGTTGCCGCCAGCAACATAAAAACACGTGGTATAGCCAAGACTTACAAGCCAATCGGCAAGGATATCACTATATTTCATTGTGCATATTTTCCTATTACGCGTAGCACTTTAATACGTCCGCAATGGCATCGCCAAGCGGAGCGCGCGTGGCATCCGTTTTCGACAGGTTTTCCAAAACAGCAGCCCCAGACGCATTTACCATAACTATACTAAAGTGGTCACTTGTATGCTTTTTGTCAGCAGCAAAACGGTCCAATACTTCCGATACTTCAACCCCAGCGAGCTGCTTTGGCAGTGTTGGATGTTGCTGCAGAAGCTTATCTATATGACTTTCCATGTCACGAACGGATTGCAGCAAAGCTCCTTCATAGGAGCGGCCAAGTCGCCGACCAAACGCCAGCGCACAGAGCATGCCGAGGCCAACGGCAATCCCGTGACTGACACGAAAATGTGTGGCTCCTTCCAGAGCATGGCCAAAAGTGTGGCCGAAATTGAGCAACAACCTTTCTTTGCGGTCATACTCATCCGTCTCGATAAACCACTTTTTAGCCAGAAGGCTCGTTGTAATAATTTCCGTTATTGCGCGTTCGTCCATTGTGAGGGTCGGCGCTATTTTCATATAAGCCTGAAATTCTTTAGGGCCACGACAAAAACATATTTTTGCAGCTTCGCAGAGGCCTGCAATTATCTGCTCGGGTGACAAGGTAGCGGCCAGATCCGGATCGATGAGGATTTTCTGTGGCGGTAAAAACGTACCAACAATGTTTTTATATTCACCAACATTAATTGAGGACTTACCGCCTATACAAGAATCTGCCATGCCCAAAAGTGTCGTTGGAATATAAGTCCAACTAAGTCCGCGCATATAGATGGCGGCACAAAACGCAGCAACATCCTGTACGATACCTCCGCCTACAGCCAACAAAGGCGTACGGCGGTTGGCGCCAAGTTTGCGAAGATTTATAATGTAAGTCGGTATTGCGTCCAGACTCTTAGCGGCCTCTTCGGCCGGAATGGCGATAGTTTTTAGACCCGCCTTTTGGATGGAAGACACAAAACGTTCGTCGCACATCGCGACAGCATCTTTTGACGCAGTTAAAGTTTTCTTAAATGCACCCGCTTCAATCTCGACACCATAGGCACCGGATGAAGACGCCACTTCAAATGATGCGTACATGGCTAAAACCAAGATCAGCGGCAAGAAATTGTCCGGTTATGCCGGTATTTTTAGGCGAACAAAGATAGCTTGCAAGAGATACAACGTCCTTCAATTGCGGCAGGCGATTAAATTTTGTTGCCGAACTTGCGGCATCAATTTGTTGGGTTGTCAAATTACGTCGCGTCATTGGTGTATCGAGTACGCCGGGTAAAATCGCGTTGATAAGATGTCCATCCGCCGCAAGATCGGCAGATGCCGACAGCACCAGTCCCTGCAAGGCAGATTTGGTCACGCTATAGGAAAATTTATTCTGCCGCGCAAGATTTTGCCAAATCGAACTAATAACGCACAAGCGCGAGGCTGGCGCCAACAATTTGCGCGCCAATAATAATTGTAAAGTTACGGCGATGAATAGGCAGTTCGCTTGATAAAGTTCAAGATGCTTTTGCGGATCAACGTCATAGATGCTGTCGTTAATATTAGCGCCCTGGGCCCAACAAACGGCTGTGTACTTACCGCCGGTATCAAGGAGAGCTGGATTAAAATCGGACGCAAATGGATCAACTTTCAACCAATCGACGCCGGAAACAGCATGACGGCTCGTGGCAACGACGTCCCAGCCATCTTGGCGGAACCCTTCATGCAGAGCAGATCCTATGGCTCCGTTGGCGCCAAAGAGCAAAAGTTTATTGCGGCCACGCTCACTGTCCATGGAAAGGATAATCGCGTTGGGCGGCCATTAGGCACTAGCGGCACGTTTGACCGGCGCCTCGTTTTCAGCTTCGGTCTGCAGGACGTGCCAGCGCTTCTCAAGCATGTCGATGCGCTTAGCGTCTTCTTGCTGTATGGCGCCATAGAAATCGCGCTTGTTCAACAGCCATAGCAACTCGAAATGAACGGCATTCAAAAGACCCTTTTCGACGCACTTTTCTTTGAGGGCGTGGGAGCCAAAAATGACTTTGCGTGTTTCAAACCGCGTTAAGTGGACTGCGTTGATCTCACGTAGGGCTGGCAAAGCATCCATTGAGACACCACCACCAACTACCATGTCGAGATTCTTTTGTTTGCAGATTTTGGCCGTCGCAATAACATGATCGGTAACAGTTTTATCGTTGATGGAATCCCGCGACAAACCCATCGACAGCGAAAAGTCGACGCGGCCAAAAACGATGCCTTTTGCGCCGTTTGGTTTGCCAGCCTCGGCAGCAAGACCATCGAGTGCACGAAAAGCGCTTTCCGTCTCCAGGTTAAACAAGAAATCTGTGTCTTCGCGTTCTTCCTTTGAATAGATTTTATTTTTTGCATCAACAAATTTCGTCAGGGCATAAACGCTTTCAATCATCGGTGCGATGATATAGTCGACGCCGAGCTGCTTACTTTCGATAAGATCGCGCATAGCCTCGCAACCGCCAACCTTAAGGCCAATTTTTAAATTAGCCTTGCGGGCGATTTCAATCAAACGCAAGAGCTCTTCGATACGCGTACCTTCAGCTTCAAATTCAGCTTTTACGGCAAGATAACCAAACTCATCGCGCCCGCGTTTTAAGATATCGAGCATTTGGTGTTCGCGCTGATTCATCGCGGGGTTCTCCAGTGTAACTACAAGTTTGCTTTGGCGTTGGGTGCAATAGCACTTAAATATTGGTCTGTCATTAAACAGGATTCCAGCTGTTACGCTGACACCAGGCACGGTCAACAAGAGCCAAAATTCCGCTCTCGCGTGCGGGCGACAAAATCGGTTAAAAACCCTTATATGTCAAGGTAAAAAGCTATCTTTACCGCCCTTAACTTAACAGAGGGGGATCCTTGTCTTGCTTGATGTAACAAGTTATATACCTCCCCCTCATCCATCCCATGAGCGGGTTCTCGCAAGCCTCAACTTTTCAGGGTCAAGGTCCAGTAAAATAATCTGATTAGGCGCTCCATTGAAAAATACAAAACCACTTGTCAATATTATTTTGCTCACGTCTTTTGTTATTTCTCTTATTTTAGGAATGGCTATTCTCAGGACCTATCATGAAGGTTTCCATTTAGCTTATTACATAACTTTCGAGTCGGTAGCTTATTTTGTTTCTGTGATTTTTCTTGTCATTGCCGTCGTCGCTGCCAATGAAGTTCTTCTGTCAAAAATATGGTGGGCTCAGTACATTTGGATTTTACCATTGATTGGATTCTTGGTCTTTTTTAACAATCTATTTTCTTTTGCGGTCGCCATCTTACTGACAGGCTCAATATATTTTCTGGGCTTTGAAATCAATGTCCGCTTAAAGTTTCCCCAAAATAGTTTTTTAAACTTTTGTGTTGGCCATGTTGTTGTTGCCTTTGTATCGTGGCTTATCGTTCGCTTTACGCGATTTGAAGCGCTTTATTTATTACAGATTATGTTGGCGTTACTTGTTATCAACGCGGCTATTGTTATTTTCCGTAATTACAGAGCGAAAATCTGGATAGCTCTTAAAGAATCCTCCGCGCTTGATTTAAAAGAACGCATTTTACTCTACGCAGTTGCCATATCTTACTTAATCAAGGCCTCCATATACACGTTCTCCTTCGACGATCTCAACGGATATCTGTTTGCACCACTGCGCGTTTATATAGACCACGGTTTTCTATTCACACCCGACAGACCAGCCTTTCTCACCAATGTTTCGGCATATTCTCTTGGCACCGGCAGTTTGCTGGCAACAATTTCTGGATGGGATAGAAGTGTATTTCTCTTTAGTTTCAAGTTTTTCCAAGCGATATCCTACTTTCTTGCACTTGTGACGTTCGCTTATTCTTTTGCACCCTTCAAGAAAAAAGCGATGCTTCGCTGGTTATGGCTGTGTCTACTTTGTTTTATGCCACTCATCGCCATGGAACTGACTTGTAATTTTACAGATTTCTATATGTTCCTTTGTGTATTATTTCTTAGCTACAGATTGGCGGATCATACTTTTAATTTATCATCGGAATTGGAAACTGATACGTCCCGGTTATACGAAGCATGGGTGGCGGGCTTATTTGCCATAGCCAGTCTTAAGTCAATTCCTTACATAATTTCTTTTTACCTTATCAAAGGATTAATTCACTTAGCAAGAAACGGCGTCGCATCTTCAATTCAGTTTATAATCAATGGTTTTAAAACGAAATCCTTACAAGTCATTGCCCTTGCTACCCCGGTACTCATTTTATTGATTGATAATTTTAGATTGACAGGCAATCCAACTTTTCCGTCGGGCAATTTTTTCTGGAAATCGCCGTTTTTCTATTCAAGCACTATGGATGTCGTTGCGAAAAGGTATTTTTTTCCCAATGATCCCGACGGCACAACTTTCCTTGATCTTTTTTCTTTGACGCCCCAAGCGTCAATGATGTTTTATTCCGGCGGCATTAATTTGCCTGTTCTCTATGGCCTTGCACCGCAGCTGTTACTATTTTTAACACCTGTTATTTTGATGCTGGTCTTAATAAATGCGGCCTCGGGGCGACTGATTAATAAAGGAAATCCGATCGATTGGACTTCGGCTGTTCTTCTTTCTTGCCTAACCTTTACTATGGCGGTGCTATCCTTTGTGACAGTTTCTTTTCTTGCGGGCCCACAGCATAGATATTTTTTTGGTCTATCCATATTGGTTGTGCTCGGATTTCTAAGTGCCTTGAAACCTCTGCTTGATTCTGATGAATATGGATGGTTGGCATCACGAAAGTTTTCGACAGTATTGATTGTATTGCTCTGCCTGCCGCTTTCAGTGTTTGTATTTTTTGGTCATTCTTATGGACCGCCCCCCTACACTTACAAAAAGGGCACAACAGACCATATTCTTGCGGATCGAGTAAGCAAACAGAAATGGCTAAAAAAACGGGATTTTTATTCGAAGGTTAATGCTGCACTCAAGAACGATAATGGCAAGATTATTATGTTCCTTTTGGAAGACAAATTTTTTCTTGATAGTAAAAATGTTTACGAAATGGATTGGTATGATTACCCCATTAACCACACACTCATCGATCTTTGGGAAACACCCGGAACTTTTGACAATCGGCTCAAGTCAGTTCGAGACGAACTGTGCCGAGAAGGCTTCAGATACCTCATTCTTTCCAGAGATGCCTCAACTTCTAAAGAGGCTGTATTTTTCGACGATAAATTCCGCCTGACTTATCTGAAGAAAACGCCATTGTTTGACGACGTACAATCGCTCTATTTGTTGGATTGCAACCAAGCTAAAGCGTCTTTGAAAAAACACAGCAGTCGCATTTAAGGGTACTTTTTTATTCTTACGCTTTTTTTCGTGCAACGAGCCCAAGGCACAAATTAAGATTGATCAGAGGAATGCGAAAAGGAAAAAACTCCCTCTTCTCGATATAAAAGTAGCGCCCAAGAACGGACAGAATTTCGTCTGGCGAATTAATATGCTCGCGATGAATAAACCAATTATAGGACTGCTTATAGCGCTGTTTGAAAATGCGTTCGGCAGATATCAGGCGTGTCAGCCTATAGAGCCAGCCCGGATCGCATGGAATGACTATGTGAAACACACCGTTAGGCTTTAGCAGTCGGGCCATTTCCGAAATAGCCGCTGGTAGGTCAGGAAGATGCTCAAGAACGTGGACGGCGACGATACGGTCAAAGTACCCATCATCAAATGGTAATCGTTTCTGACAATCTCCGACTGTAACTTTTACCTTGGGTGAACACTTTTGAATATTCTCGGCCATAATCTGTCGTAATTCCAGACAGTGGTATTCCTGTATATTGAGATTCTCATAGCGAAGATGCTCGCCAAGCCCGGCACCAATTTCAATGGTCTTGCACCCTGCTTTAATATCACCGTGGCGAACGGGAAAGCCGTGATTGAAGCGTTCAATCATACCGTAACGTCGGGGAAGAACCTCATGCCAGTGACGAACAAAGTCATCACTGATGCGCTCTTGTTCTGCTGTCAACGGTGGAAAGCTTTTTGGCCACTTGAAACGTGGCGGACAGATATCGGTACTCATCATATAACCATGATATTTCTGGCCAGATCCAGTAAACGCCACACTAGCTTGCGGCACAATTCCTGGCAAGGCGCTTGGTGTCTAGTCCTATAGTCCAAACCCGGCGGCTACAGCATCGTTATAGAACATTTTGACGGTATCGAGAGAATATTCGTCGAGGTCGTACCCAACAAGAGATAGCTTCTTAAGTACGTCGTTTGTAACTGTAATAATGTGACATCCAATCGCATCGGCTTGGAAAATATTCAATAGTTCTCGTGGACTGGCCCAAATAAGTTCAGCGTGAGCATTCACCTTGATCATTTCAACGGCTGCCGCCATCAAGGGGACAGGATCTTTGCCCGTGTCTGCTATGCGGCCAGCAAATACTGAAACGTAACTGGCTACATCTGGATTAAGTGCCGCCACTACATCGCGAACTTGGGCCAATGTCATGAGTGCCGTGACATTGAGTTTTACCTTTTTATCCGCTAGTCGTTTAACAAGTTTGTAGCAAGCTTCGCGTTTGGTATTGGTAACGGGAATTTTTACATAAACGTTGCTTCCCCAACTGGCAATTTCCATTGCCTGGCGTTCCATTTCGACAAAGTCATCCGAAAATACCTCGAACGAAATCGATTTATCCTTAATCTCGGAAAGAATATCTTTAGCAAATGCGCGGTAGTCAGTAATTCCTGCCTTGCGCATAAGTGTTGGATTTGTCGTAAGACCTTTGACAAACGGCTTAGCATACATTTCCAACATGCCCGCCTTATCGGCACCGTCAGCAAAAATTTTGACCTTCAAATCATTTACCCGAGACATTTACATTTTCCTTTTTCAAAATTAGGCGGGAGGCATCACGTAAAGAGCTTGTTGTATAGTCGGAGAACTTGGGCTTTTCCTCATCATATCCGTGGTCTACGAAAAAGGTTTTACAGCCCGCGCGACGTCCGGCTTCGATGTCCCGCCAGCGGTCTCCTACCATGTAGCTTGAATTGAGGTCAATATCGAAAGCCTCTCTAGCCGCCAACAATAGACCGGGTTTCGGCTTCCTACATTCACACTGATCCGCATCGTCATGAAAGCAGGTATAAATAGCATCGAGCGGGAGTTTGTCTTTAAGGTAATTGTTGATGCTGTTAACAATAGTAAGGGAAGTTTTACCACGCGCCACATCCGGCTGATTGGTAACAACAATTAAAAGAAATCCCGCGGCTTTCAAATCATTCAGGGCTTCTTTAACGCCCGGCAGAATTTTTAATTCATCAAGCGCCGACGGGGGGTGGGGCTTGCCTTCACGAATAGCGACTGAATTGATGACACCATCCCGGTCAAGATAAACGGCACGACGCATTATCGCGACGCCGATTCCCATTTCGTCTGACTAGCCTTTAGGCGCGGATGGGAAACCAGCAAATGCCAAATAACGGCCTGAAACGCTTCTGAATGCGGTGTAATCGTCTCCGGATTTACAACCGGAATAATAACACAAGCATCTGCAACCTTCGCGACATAACCGCCGTCACGTCCTACGACACCTGTTATTTTAGATCCGATTGTCTTGGCGTATTTCAAGGCTTCGACCAAATTAGGACTTATATTTTTCTCGAGATTGCCACCGCCCACAGAGAAAACAAAAATCCCGTCCTTGGGTGTGAGACGACTTGTCTTGAGCCACTCGACAAAGATTGTTGCCCATCCTTCATCGTTTGTGCGCGCTGTTAGTTCGGAAACATTGTCGGTTGGCGCATAAGATTCAATTCCGACTATTTTTCGAAAATCATTTACTGCGTGCGAACAGTTCCCCGCGCTGCCGCCGACCCCGAGGAAGAATAGCCGTCCGCCACCAGCCTTAACATCAGCGACCAAATCAACCATGCGCTCAATGCTGTTGACATCCAGTTTCTGAATTATTTGTATCGTCTCATTGAGATGTTTATCGGTAAAATTCTCTGCGCTTTCAGATGCAGCATTGATTTTGACCTGTGCTTTATTCATTTTTAAGCCCCCCTCGTCGTAAGATATTTTTCCGTTTCTGCCAAGCCTTGTTGAGACCCAATTTCATAAAAGCGCTTCGTAACCTCAAACCCAGCCAGCTGCCCTTCTTGTGAAAGATTTTGATAGATCTCTGCCAGATCGCAAATCTCTCTACTTCCATACTTGTCGATGGCTTTACGTGACAATAGACCCAACCCATAATCAATATGTTTCATCTCAGGATAGGGCGCTTTTTTGTTGTACGCTATGATTTTACCCTCATTATATAAAACGTTACTTTTGTCCCATTTGTCTTCGTTGCGTAATACCATCATCAGCGCCAAGAGGCCGCTCTGTTGATAGGTTGCTTGAATAGCAGCGTAGGGGCATTGAAGATAAGAGTCACCATATAAGACAAAAAAATCTGCGCCGAGTAGTGGCAACGCCTTCCTTAACGCCCCTCCCGTCCCTAACAGTTTTGCGCCATCATAAACATAGCTGATCGAAAGACCAAAAGCAGAGCCGTCCCCTACCGTTGCTTCGATTTGCTCGCCAAGATAGCCAACACACAAAACGACTTGATTGACGCCTTGACTTTTTAACAGCTCCAATTGATGAAATATAAATGGCCGACCAGCTACGATAAGTAAGGCCTTTGGGATTTTTTCGGTGATGGGGCGTAAACGGGTTGCAAGTCCCCCGGCAAGAATTGCCACGGGGAAAATCATGACAAAACGACTTTCGAGCCCTCGAAGTCAAAGCGGAAGCGGACCTCTTCCAAGCCGGCATGGGCCATTGTGTGACGTAGTTTATTGCGGTCGTTGGCATAAAACATCAAGAACCCGCCGCCCCCGGCCCCAACTAACTTTCCACCGACGGCGCCGTTATTCATGGCAAGGTTGTACCATTCATCAATTTTGACGTTACTCATACCGCCCGAACGACGTTTTTTGTGTTGCCAATGCTCATCCATAATCTCGCCGAGCTGTTGACAATTTCCTGCTTCCAGTGCCGCTTTACTGCGATAGCCAAGCTCTTTCACATAATCGAGATTTTGCACCATATTTTCGTCATTCTTTTGCAAACGGATGTGTTGGTCCTTCAGTATTCCGCCGGCGCTGCGGCTAAAACCGGTAAAAAATAGCAATAGATTGTCTTCGAGATCGAACATTACATCCATAGAGATTTTTAATGGCTCAGCTGTAACGCGGTTGTCCTTGTGAAAAGTAAAACACGTTATGCCGCCATAAGCGGCAATATATTGATCTTGTTTACCGATGGGCTCGCCCAAGCGATCAATCTCAATATGACAAGCAAGTTCAGCAAGTTCTTGTGGTAAAATAAGCTTGCGACGATGGGCATACAACCCCTTCAAAAGAGCTGTTGTGAAACTCCCGGAAGAACCCAGCCCCGTACCGGACGGAATATCAGCAAGTGTTGTGATTTCAATTTGCGGCGTTTTCAAATTCTGTAGATGCAGGGCCTCACGTATAATGGGATGTTTGACCTCATTGACCTTCTCGACATGCTCCAGAGCGGAGTATTTTAGATAGATGCCTTCGGTAAAGGGGCGCATGAGCGTGACATAGACGTACTTATCGATGGCGGCCGCAATGAGAAAACCTTCATGATCACGATAGTAAGACGCTAAGTCGGTGCCGCCGCCACCGAGAGTGATACGTAGTGGACTACGCGCTATAATCATAACCCGACTTTCTATATATAGTGTCGACAACTTCCATGGCTCGCAGGGCATCTGTTAACCCAGCGGCGGGTTGGCGTGCAAGTCTGATATCTTCGAGAAATTCTGCCATTTCCACGGCCCATGAATTGTCTTCTGTAGGGTATTCCCAAGACGTCGTTTCTGGTGGCCCCATTTGTGGAAGCATTTTGTACCAAGTGAGCCGCTCGACACCATAGCTACCGCCTAAACCGTCGACTTGAAGCTTGCCGTCTCGGCCATAAAGCTCCCAAGAAAATGTGTTTTTCCATTCCGTGCAGCTAGCGTGCAAGAAAGCCGCCTGTTTTTTCGCCGTTTTCAAAAGCATAAAACCATTATCGTCAACCGGCATATTCCAGAAATAAGTTCGAGCAAAACCGTCTACTTCAGTAAAGTCTCCAAGAAACCAGCGCGATAAGTCAATCAGGTGAACGCCCTGGTCGATGAGTTCACCACCACCCGAAAGCTGCGGATTAGCGCGCCATTCTTTGTCATAGCCTATCCGACCGCCATGGCCGTAGCGGGCGCGTAGAAACATAAGTGGTCCAAGGGCGCCAGAATCCACGACTTCCCTGGCCTTCTGAAAGGCGCGATGATAGCGATGATTGAACCCGACGCGGACAAGTACTTTTTTTTCATTTGCCAAGGCGCATAGATCTTTTAGTTCATTCACATGTCGTGCGGCCGGCTTTTCGACTAAAACGTGTTTACCGGCCTCTATACAACCGCGAACAATATTGGCAAGCATGTTATGTGTCGTAGCAATAATGACAAACGAAACGTCTTTTCGTTCAATGGCCTGACGCCAATCTGCCAAAGCAATACAGCCGTCATGATTTTTGGCCAACTGTTCGGCGCGCCTAATTTCTGTATCGACACAAGCGATAAGGTGGCAACCTTGTAAAGTTTTCGCTCGTTTTTGGCCAATAAGCCCGCAGCCGATAATGACGGTGTTCACGAATTATCCTCCCCAGTCTTTGCCGCGGTCCTTGGGCACGATGCGCCGCAAGGTATAGATGTCGCTAGTATTGAGGTCATCCAAGTGCTGCGGCATTTCTTCCCACTTATCCCAAACCGCTGAAATGAGCCGTCCCGTAATCCCATCGCTTGCCGAACTAGCCAGCCATACACAAAGCTTTGCCCCGGTTTCAAGCGGTGTACCACCTTCTTGTTTTATTTTGAGCATGCGCTGAAAGAAGGCCTCACCAACGCGCTCGGGACCGGCGGCTATAAGTTGGTCCATCATGTGCGTGTTAAGGGCCCCCGGCGCCACTGAATTCACATCTATTTTATGACTAGCAAGTTCAAGTGCCAATGTTTCGCCAAAGCGAACAACGGCTGCTTTTGCAGCTGCATAAGCACTGACCCTCGGTAATGGATTAGTAGCACCGCCGCCCGATAAATTTATTATTTTCCCGTAGCCTTGCTTTCTCATATGGGGAACTACGGCTCGGCTAGGATAGACTGTGCCCATGAGGTTGATGGTGATAGCCTCAACCCATTCCTGCCAATTAATCTCTTCTATGGCGCCAAAAGGCCCGTAAACACCGGCGTTATTGACTAATATGTCAATGCGGCTAAAGGCCGCTATTGCTTGCGATACCAGCGCATCAACTTCGGCCGGTATGGCCACATCACATCGGCTAATCAGAATACGCTGACCATCTACCAGACTTAACGACAGTTTTTTCTGCAAACTTTCGAGTTTGTCAAGATTTCGCCCGCATAAATACATCGAAGCGCCAGCCGCTGCATAGTGCTCGGCAATAGAAGCACCAAGTCCTTGTCCGGCGCCGGTAATAATGGCGTAACGTCCTTTGAGTTTCATCAGCCCCTACCCACGGTTATATATTCAATACCATCGGTATCGAGGTTGCGAGCCAGAAAACATGTTGGATCTATAATGAGAGGTCTTGACATAAATCTCGATATATCTGCTTTCTGCAACGCCAAAAATTCCGGCCATTCTGTAGCGACAACAGCAACCGCCGCCCCCTGCAAGACATCAAGCGCAGAAGACTTAATCTCAATTTGTTCCGCCAAATCAGGCGGTAAGGTCCGCACAACTGGATCCACAGCGCGCACATTATAGTTTGCAGAAAGTAATGAGCGACAAAGTTCTATTGCCGAGGAGCGGCGGATGGCATCGGTGCCTGGTTTGTAAGATAAGCCGAGAACAACAACTGGACCGTCTTTTGGCTTTAGCCGGCTGCATATCTGGCGAAACGGCCAAACACGATGCTCAGCGTTGCTGCCAAGAATAGCGCCCAATAAAGGTATTTTGCCGCCACGGTCTGATGCAAGATGATTGAGAAAGCTTACATCGCGCGCGAGAGTTCCACCTGCAAAAGCGCCGCCAGGCCGAATATAGGCACTTCTGCCGATCCTGGGATCGGAGCGTAAGCCGCGCTCAACATCAATGGCATTGGCGCCTACCAACTCGCATATAGTCGCGAGTTCATTGGCGAATGTAACGCATGTGGCAAGAAACGCATTCAAGCCATGCTTGACCATTTCGGCGGATGTCACACTCATCCACAAAAGTGTATCACAAAATTTTCCTAAAACCGTTTCCAGAAGAGCGCGTGGTTGAGCGTCAAATGTACCTATGATAATGCGGCCCGGTTGAGTAAATACCTTAATCGCTTGTCCAAGACGAAGGTTTTCCGGCGAATAAGCAAAATGAACTTTGCGGCCGCTGCATCGTTGAGAGAACTCTTCCGCGACCATCTTTGTGGTTCCGGCCTGCAACTGAGAAGAAATCAGGACAACCGAGTTTTCTTTGAGATGCACAAAAAGCCGCTCAATGCGTTCTATCACCCAAGCGACATCAGCGACATCGTCATCGTCGACTGGCGTATCGTAAGTTACCCAGACAAGATCGCAATTTGTAACTGCGGCAAAGTCGGTTGTAAAATCTAGCTTTCTTGATTTTATTCCTTTGACGACAAGTTCTCCGAGGCCGGGCTCAAACAACGCCGGTTGGCCATTGTTTAAGTCACGGATGACGTCCGCATTATCATCGATGCCAACGACATCAAATCCCGCGTCGGCCAAACATGCCGCCGTTACTGAACCCAGATGCCAAAGACCCAGAACTGCAACCTTCATTTTACTTGCTCCAATATCCAACCATTATCACGCAGCCAATTTAGTGTGCGTACAATACCGTCGCGAATAGTTAGCTTCGGCTTCCAACCAAGGGCTTGAATTCTTTTTGTATCAAGGAAAATAAAGGGATTGTCGCCAACCCAGCCGCGGTCTCCGCCTGCATAAATGATTTGCGGTGATAGGCTGAGAGCTTCACTGATCCAAGCGATAGAATTGTTGACCTCGCAACAATCATCGACACCCAAGTTAAAAATATTGATTTTGTCGCGCGCAGATTCGATGGCTAAAAGGATGGCATCCAGACAATCTTGCACATAGAGGTACGATTTGCGCTGCTTGCCGTTGCCCAATACGCGTAGCTGGCTTGGATCAGCTTTTAGCTGCTTATAGAAATCGAACACATGACCATGCGAATAGCGCTCGCCCAAGATCGAGACAAAACGAAAAACCCAGGATTGAATGCCAAATCCCTCGGAATAAGCCGCAATTAAGCCTTCACCTGCTAATTTGGACGCCCCGTAGAGAGAGGTTTGTATGGGAAACGGGCTGTCTTCCGGAGTTGGAAAGACTTTTGCCTCTCCATAGACCGAACCTGTCGATGAGAAACAAATCCGTTTAATATTATGCGCACGCATAGCTTCCAAGACATTATAAGTGGCGATGGTGTTTTGCTCCAGATCTTTGCGAGGGTGCTCCGTACCAAAGCGAACATCAGCGTTGGCAGCAAAATGAAAGACCAGTTCGCAATCTGCGATTGCTCGCGTTAACATTTGCAAGTCAAGCACATCGCCTTCAACCAGTCGAAATGAACTGTGCTTTAATGCACTCTCAAGAAACCGTTTTTGCCCCGTTGAAAAGTTATCGATACCCGTGACACGACATCCCATACCAAGCAGTCGGTCAACCATGCTACTGCCAATGAAACCTGCGCATCCTGTGATGGCGACTGATTTTAAATTCAACATTGGCGAAAGACCCAGAAATGAGAAAGGAGAAAGCCTGTTGTAGCCGTTATACCCGCAACTGCAGCTGCCGTCAGCGATGGTGGAGCATTTAGCCGGTCAACAAATAGCCAGATCAGGCTCGAAGACAAAACATAAGTAATTACCGAAGTAACGAGGTATTTTTTAACCTCACTTGCCATAGGATTGCGCGAGCGAAAAGTAAATGCCCTGTTCGACAAATACTGGAAAATCATTGAAAAAAGAAAGGCAATCGTGGAAGAGACGGGCAATGGAAACAAATTCAAGTGTAAAAATAGCCAAATAGCCAGACCATAAAGCAACGTGTTGGCTACTCCCACAATGGCATATCGAATAACCAACGACGAATGCACTTTCATAATTTTATTCCTATCAATTCATCGGGATATACGGCGCAAAAAAATCAGGTTTGTCTTGGCTTGCGCGCTACGGTTACACAACGAATGCCGATGGGAAAGCCAAAAAAATTTCCCAGCACTTGATCTGCCTGCAAGGCCCACGCCAAAACACGGCTATGAAAAGTATTTTGTATTTGATTGCGGACCATTTTTTGGATGTTAGTTGATTTTTCACCGTGCGTGCCATAGCGCAAACGATTTAGTTTCTTGACGACCATAAATGGCAAAAATATAAAAAACCCTATGAATCCAATCTTTTCAACTTTCAATCCGCTTTGCTTAATTTTGGCAACGAGCTCACTTTTATCGTAGCGTCTAAAATGACGCAAATAGTGGTCATAGTAGTCATAGAGCCCTGGTCCCTGCGGAACCTCGATTATAGCTAAACCTCCAGGTTTTAAAACGCGTGCTATCTGCTGAAGTGCAGTGACATCATTTTCTATATGCTCGAGTACGTTGATGGCGACAACCGCATCGTACTGTCCCTCGGCCAACGGACAATCGACTAAGTCCATTTGCAACAGAGGAACGCCGGGCAGCGTTTCGGCCAAACGCTCAAGTGCCCGGGTTAGAATATCGCTGCCAACAATTTGGGCTTTAGGAAACTCCCGTTTCAAATCCCGCAACATAAAACCCGAAGAACAGCCAACCTCAAGCAGACAGCCCGTGCTGGGAAATCCGAATTTTTTCAGCGTTTGTAAAACATTATTTCTCGAAGCGATATCAATGGGGTGCTGACCATCTCCGGCTTCGGCTTCGTGTAATTCCGTCAGATCGTCGTCCCATCCATCCAAATTTGAAGAATAAGTGATAACGCTGGCGTTGCGATCGGACATTCTGAAATTTCTGCCATCCCAGACCGGCTTATCGCCGTTTGGGAGCCTGGGAAAGTCAACCATCAAAGTTTACTTTCTTATCGACAATATACATTGGCCTATTTTTAACTTCGTCATAGATGCGTCCGATATATTCACCCATCAAACCTAAGGCCAACAACTGTACACCGGAGAAGAATGTGACAACCAGCACTGTCGTTGACAAACCCGGCGTAAGATTCATACCGATCAATTTTTGCAGTACATACCATCCGCCCAGAAGAAAACTGAAACCAGCCAAAATGCTGCCGCCGATCGACATAAACTGTAGCGGGCGACTACTGAAGCTGATGAGACCGTTTAGTCCAATCTTGAGCGAACCGGTTAAGCGATTGTAATTGCCAGCACCAGAATACCGCTGATCACGATCATATTCCAAAAATGTCTGTTTAAAGCCCACATAGGCAATCAGGCCACGCAAAAAACCATGCGATTCGTTAAGTCTTCTTAATTCTTCAATGACACGCCTGGTCATAATACGGAAATCACCCGTGTTACGGGGGATCTTCACATCACTGAGCTGATTGATGAGTGAGTAACCAAAATGGGAGATAATGCGTTTGACTAATGTTTCGCCCTTGCGCGACCGGCGCTTAGCATAAACAACTTCATAGCCGTCCTTCAATTTCGCATATAGATCAACAATTAGTTCTGGTGGATCTTGCAAATCGACGTCAATTACAATGCAAGTGTCGCCCTGGCTGCTCAAAATGCCCCCCATCGTCGCTGCCGGTTGACCAAAACGTCGAGAGAAGATTAATAATTTAATCGAAGGATTCCGATTGATTTCTTCGAGAATAACTTCCTCAGTGTGATCAGGCGAAGGGTCAAGGGCAAAAATAATTTCATAACTTATTTTCATGCCCTGAAAAACCTTCTCGACGCGATCGAGAAACGGGCGAATATTCTTCTCTTCTTTATATACGGGAACGACGAGTGATATTTCCATAAAGCGGGCGCCTTGGGATTTTTATAGTTTTACGGCTTACCGGGATATTTGGCGATTGTGGCTTTAAAAACCTGGCCGAAAATTAGGCTATAAGAGCGACAGAAGTCCATAACAAACTGGCCGCTTGTTGTCACCACTGCGATGCCAGTTAACTAATTGTTTTATATATATTTTTAAGCTGTCCGGTGGGCTTGTCGGTAGGCTTAGAGAGTTGCGGTTGTATAAGCCTCGATAACCTCTTCAACAGGACCTGTTTTGATAACCTTGCCCTGATCAAGCCAAATGGCCTTATTGCATAATCGCCTAAGGATCACTGGATCGTGCGACGCCATAATCATGATGTTGGCGCGTTCGTAGAGTTTCTGTGCGCGCTGGGTCGTTTTTTCGATAAAGTGTGCATCCCCAGCACCAATAGCCTCATCAAGGATGAGGATATCTGGATGAATACAAGTGACGATAGCAACACCCAATCTAACTTTCATACCATCTGAATAGGCCCGCACCGGCATTTTTAAGAAGTGCCCGAGTTCAGAGAACTCGGCTATATCAGCAAGATGCTTGATCATTTCTTTGCGATGGATACCCAACAGTCTCCCCATAAGGAAAACATTATCGTAACCACTGCGCTCGATATCCATACCGCCATTGACACTAAATAATGACGTCACAACACCACTGACATGTAAATTTCCATTATCAGGTAAAATAAACCCGCCGATCGTTTTTAAGAGCGTTGATTTGCCAGCACCATTACGTCCCACCAGCCCAACACGGTCGCCGTCTCTAAGTTCAAAACAGACATCTTTAAGTGCGTGGACCAGTTTTGTATCCTTGTCCTGACGATAGAGCCGCCCCCCTGTGATTACCCGCAACATGGCGCGGCGGATCGACATATAATGATCCTGCAAAATAGGATAATGAACATTTACGTTGTGAACTACGATGTGTGACATATATTTCCTAAAGCCAAAAAATAATTCGATGGCGATACCGGATGAACAGCACGCACGCTACAACAAATGAACCTACAGCCAGAACACCGGTGTAAATCCAAGATAGCGTGGACGGTAACTGCCCAAGTATCGGTTGGCGCACGATTTCGATCATATGGTAAAATGGATTGATGTCCGCGATCCATTTGTGATTCTGGAGCATGCCTCTGTTCCAAAAGATTGGTGTCACAAAGGGCAGCACCTGAAGGGCGCTGGCAACAGCTAGGTGTGTATCTCGGTAGCGCAGATTAGCTAGTGATAGAAATATTGCGCCGCTCATAAGAATGAATAGATTGAGCAGTAACCCAGGTATTACCAACCAAGTCGCCGCCGTAACCTGAGGCGGATAAATGAGTAGAACAATGGCAAGTATGAGCACGTTGTGCAGAAAAATAATATAATTGCGCAAAATAAAACGGATATAGTGAGTGAATATCGGGATCGAGAATGACGTAATCAGCGGTGCCGACATGACCAAGACTTGTGAACTTTCGATAACTGAACTTGAAATGAGAATCCAAATCAGCAAACCGCCAACCATAAAAGGAAAGTATTCCGACGGGCTTTGATGAAAAAGATTTGCCATGACAAAGCCCATGGCTCCGAACCAGATGCCGGTGCTGAAAACGATCCATAACGGACCCAGCATGGTGCGAACATAGCGTTGTTTGATATCTTCCCAGGCCAAAAAGGCTGCAAGCGGAAATTGGCGTAAACTACGCGTAATGTCCTGCATTGCTATTTTGGCATATTGTGGTTTCATGACGGGCCGGAAAAAGACATTATAAAAGCTTGGCAGCGGCGCAATTTAGACTATTTCGACATAATGTCCAATAAACTCAACCGTTTTTCTTCAAATCCTGAGTCGTCACAATTGATTCAACGACGAACAAAGGACGCTGTTTTGCTTGGATATAGAGACGTCCAAGATACTCGCCAAAAACGCCCAGAACCAACAGCTGCGTGCTGCCCATAATGACAACGGTGGCAATAAGACTGGTCCAACCGGCCACGACATCCCCTTCAACCCATCTCATGATCGAATAGACAAGAATAATTATGCCTACTAACGCTGAAAAACCGCCAAGATAAGTGGCCAACCGTAACGGCTTAATCGAAAAACCGGTTACGGCATCGGCAGCGAAATGAAGCATTCTACCAAAGGAATATTTGGTAGCGCCGGCAAAACGTGGCTGCCGGTGATAAGGCAGTGCCACCTGTTTCATTCCGATCCAGCCGACCATGCCGCGGATAAAGCGATGCTGCTCGGGCATGGCATTAAGGATGTTAAGACAACGACGACTGAGGAGGCGAAAATCGCCACTATCAAGCGGAAGACGCACATCGGCCAGGCGATTAAAACAACGGTAGAATAAGGCTGCGCTGGTTTTTTTGAACCAGTTTTCGCCCCGACGCGACAAGCGCTGACCATAGACAACATCGGCGCCCTGATCCATGAGTCCCATCATATCGGGCAATAACTCGGGGGGATCCTGTAAATCGGCATCAAGTATAAAAATCCGCTGTCCTTTACAGTTTTTTAGCCCAGCCGACAAAGCAAGCTGATGGCCATGATTGTGCGCCAAATTAACACCAACGACATGGCTGTCGGCATTGATCAAAGATAAAATGACCGGCCACGTACGATCAGATGATCCGTCATTGACTAAAACGATCTCATAGCTAGCGCTATTATCCATCGCCCGAAGAACGGTGGTAAGGCGACGATACAATTCAGACAAGTTAGCTTCTTCGTCATAACAAGGAACTACAATTGATATTAGCGGTGATTGATCCATTGAACATATCCCAACAGCCGCCACACCAACCCAGGGCGGGGAATGCCAGGTATATAAGGAAATTCGCAAAAGTGAAAGACACGGCTGAAAACCAAGAGACCTGGGGTGGCTAAATGGGGTGGCTAAAGTTGTGTATCTCACCCACTTCAGCTATATGCCTTGCCTATCCAAGGAGGGTTTAATGAATAATATCTTGCTGGTTTTTCTTGGTGGAGGTACTGGCGCAGTTGCCCGATATGCTATGGCCGTCGTTATAGGCAAACATACGACTAGCTCATTTCCTTATCATACACTGAGCATAAATCTTCTCGGCGCATTTCTTATTGGTGTGATCATGGAATTGATGGCTTTGCGTGCAAGTGGCGCAGATCCGATGCGCCTCCTGCTGGTCACTGGATTTCTTGGTGGTTTTACGACTTTCTCTGCCTTTTCCCTTGAGTCCACCTTAATGCTGCAGAAGGGTGATTACGCATCTTTGCTGACTTATATTGGGGCCTCTGTTATGGGCACAATCATTGCCGTCATGATCGGCAGTGGAATTGTAAAGTCAATTTCATAACAATATCAAATAGTTATGTTCCATAAAATAAATCTCCCTTTGACCGCAGGGTATGGCGATCAGGTGCGTGTATGTATAGATATGCTCATCCACGCCGAAGGGCTCCAGCCATGACGCCAGCAGCAATCCCTGATCCACCGCCCAGGAACGACCCAACCCGCCACGCTGATCGCGACGACGCCCTGCGTAAGTTGCTTGAAAGCGCCGATCCCGCATCTTCTCTCCCCACAGAATTAACCGCACTTGAATGCGTCATCCTCGAGAAGATCGAAACCGAACCGCAGTTTGATTCCATCCCAAGCTTTGGTAACGGATTTAATATTCTAGCATTTTCTCGAAATCAATTGCGCTGGCCAGCAATTGCCGCGGGAACAATGGTACTAGGACTTGTTATTGGTTACGCTTTGTCAGCAATCTTGACACCTCCAGCATCAACTGAGGATTTAATGTCGCTGGCAACAACCGAGCCGTGGCAAGAATTTGTACAATAGAGGAGTAAAGACATGAAGAGCGATAAGCCCACATCAGCAGATGCCAAAATTTGTAGGCGCGCTTGTGCTGGAAGGTGCATATTCCTAGCCTCACTTTTGCTCAACTTTATTTTATTAGGGGTTCTTATTTGTCCGGTAATTTCAGCCCACGTACACGCCTTCATGCCGCCAACATCGGAACGCTTTATTGATCGTATGACAAAAGTGCTGTTGCCGGAAGACGCTGCCATCATGCACAAGATCTATGCAGCCGAAGAGCCTGCTATCGAGCAGAGTCGGGCGATCATTAAAACTGATGTTCAGAAAGTCTCATCTATTCTTCAGCAAGCCACACCCGATCAGGCTGAACTGCAGAGGACACTTGATGAAATTATGACTGAGCGACAAAAAATTCATCGTAGTATCGCCCGAATTATCAAAAATGCTTCTGCAGAATTATCTGCAGAAGGTCGTCAAGCATTGGCCAAACACGGCCTGCTGCCACCCAAATGAGCTCCATACCATCACCACAGCCCATGATTGTTCTCGCCAAAGAATGGGATAAACGACTGTTTGAAATGGATTACACTCTATGATGAAGCGAATCTTTTGGATTTTTTTACTTCTACTTGTGATTGGCGGAATTATCTGGTGGATACAACCGTCTGCCGCGCCGCAACAGGGGCATGGTGGCAAAAATGCCAGTCTCTCGGGTCCCATGCCGGTTGTTGTCGCCACGGCACAAAAAGGCGATGTTAATGTCGAGCTCGATGCCCTAGGCGCTGTCACGCCTTTAGCCAACATCACCGTCAAGACGCAGATTAATGGTAATTTGATAAAGGTCGGGTTTGAAGAAGGCCAGATTGTAAAAGCAGGTGACCTGCTTGCCCTTATTGATCCTCGCCCCTATCAACTAGCGCTCGAGCAAGCGCAGGGTCAACTCAAAAAAGATCAAGCCTTACTCTATGACGCCAGACTTGATTTGGCCCGTTATCAGAAATTGGTTCAGCAAGATTCCATCGCTGTTCAACAACGCGATACGCAGCAGTCACTGGTTGAACAAGATGAAGGTGCAGTTGTAATTGACCAATCGCAAATCGACACCGCCAAGCTCAACCTCGTTTATTGCCATATATCAGCACCTGTATCGGGTCGTGTTGGCTTACGGCAGGTTGATCCGGGCAATTATGTGCAAACCAGCGATGCCAATGGTATCGTCGTTCTCACAGAACTGGATCCCATCTCAGTGATCTTCACGCTGCCGGAAGACAATATTCCAATGGTCATGGGTCGCCTTAAAGATGGCGCAACGCTAGAAGCGACGGCTTATGACCGCAACAATAGTACGAAGCTTGCAACCGGCAAGCTCATATCGGTCGACAATCAAATCGACCCGACAACTGGAACTGTCAAAATTCGTGCGCAGTTTGATAATGCTGATTACAGCCTGTTCCCCGATCAGTTCGTCAATATAAGACTTCTGGTTGATACGCTGCACGATGTGACGATTATTCCGAATGCCGCCATTCAGCGCGGAAACCCTGCTACTTTCGTTTATGTCGTTCAACCCGACAGCACAGTTAAGGTCCAGGCCGTCACCTTGGGGCAAATCGATGGTGATAATATCTCAATCACCGATGGCCTTAATCCGGGAGATACTGTTGTCGTTGATGGTGCCGATAAATTGCGCGATGGTGCCAAGGTATTGTTGCCCGGCGAAAAACCGGCGGATGCAGCACCTGAAACCAACGATCAAAAGGGTGAGCACAAACACCACAGGAGCAACCAATGAATCTTCTTTTCCACCTTAATGGGTAGGGAAAAGATTCTATGAGTCCTTCTCGTCCCTTTATTTTGCGCCCCGTTGCGACATCACTTTTGATGGCGGCGATATTATTGGTTGGTTTTGTCGGCTTTCACTTCTTACCCTTATCGGCGCTTCCTGAAGTCGATTATCCTACAATTCAGGTGCAGACCTTCTATCCAGGCGCCAGCCCCGAAGTTATGACATCGTCGGTCACAGCCCCCCTGGAAAGGCAGTTCGGCGAAATGCCCGGCCTCAATCAAATGTCATCGATCAATTCCGCTGGTGCCTCCGTTATTACACTCCAATTCGATCTCAGCCTTAGTCTTGATATTGGCGAGCAAGAAGTTCAGGCCTCCATCAATGCTGCCGGCAATCTTTTGCCATCCGATCTACCCGCACCGCCAATTTACGCAAAAGTAAATCCAGCCGACGCCCCGATCATTATACTCGCGGTAACATCGAAAACTTTGCCTCTGACGCAAGTCGAAGATATGGCAGATACACGGCTGGCCCAAAAAATATCACAACTTCCCGGCGTCGGTCTCGTTAGCATCAGTGGCGGCCAACGCCCAGCCGTGCGTATTCGGGCCAACTCTCAAGCCCTTGCTGCTTATGGCCTTAATATTGACGATCTGCGCACAACCGTTGGCAACCAAAACGTCAATACTCCCAAAGGCAATTTTGATGGTCCGGCGCGCGCCTACACTATCAATGCCAACGACCAACTAACAGCCGCTGTCGATTACAACAATATCGTGATTGCCTATAAAAATGGCGCCCCTGTTCGACTGTCTGACGTCGCCGTCGTCGAGGATAGTGCTGAAAACACCAAACTTGGCGGGTGGATGAACACAACGCCGGCCGTCATCCTGAATGTTCAGAGGCAACCGGATGCCAATGTGATCGCCGTCGTTGATAATATAAAGAAAATGTTGCCGGATATGAAAACGGCGCTACCTAGTTCCGTCGATGTTGCCATTCTGACCGATCGCACCACGACAATTCGCGCCTCAGTGCATGACGTTGAAATAGAGCTTATTCTCGCCGTCATTTTGGTTGTGGTTGTCATTTTTGTATTTCTGCGAAATATCCCAGCAACAATTATTCCCAGCTTGTCCGTACCGCTATCGTTGATTGGCACTTTTGCCATCATGTATCTGGCTGGATTTAGTCTCAATAACCTGTCGCTTATGGCCCTCACTATCTCCACCGGCTTTGTCGTCGACGACGCCATCGTGATGATTGAGAATATTTCCCGCTACATTGAGCAAGGCGATCCACCACTAAAGGCTGCTCTAAAAGGTTCGGAGCAGATCGGCTTTACCATCATATCGCTGACAATCTCACTTATTGCCGTACTCATACCGCTTCTCTTTATGGGCGACGTTGTGGGTCGTTTGTTCCGTGAATTTGCTATTACCCTTGCTGTTACTATCTTGATATCTGCTGTTGTGTCATTGACGCTCGTACCGATGCTGTGTGCAAAATTACTGCGCCACCATGAACCTTCGGAACAAAGTAGCTTCAGTCGCTGGACACAAGAGTGGTTTGACAACGTCATCGCGCGCTATGGCAATATGCTCAATTGGGTGCTCGATCATGCGGGGCTCACTCTCGTCGTGGCCACAGCAACGGTTATACTGACCGTATTGCTTTATATCGTTATCCCTAAAGGCTTCTTTCCTGTCCAAGATACCGGTTTGATCCAGGGTATATCTGAGGCATCGCCGACAGTTTCCTATCCAGCGATGGCCGAACGGCAGCAAGCCCTAGCTGCGGCAATTTTAAAAGACCCTGACGTTGAAAGCCTGTCTTCTTTTATAGGTGTCGATGGCACTAACAACACACTTAATACCGGGCGTTTCTTAATTAACCTCACAGCCCACGATCAGCGCGACAAAAATGCCAGTGAAATTATCCGCCGCCTACAACACGAGGTTGGCGGCGTTCAAGGCATCTCATTGTACATGCAGCCGGTGCAAGACCTAACCATCGACACAACTGTCAGTCGTACACAGTATCAATTCATTTTAGAAGACGCTAATCCAGATGAGTTAACGACGTGGACATCGAAGCTTCTAAGCAGCATGCACAAATTGCCGCAGCTGGAAGATGTTGCCAGCGATTCGCAGGAGCAAGGGCTTTCTGATTATATCATGGTAGATCGCGACACGGCTGGAAAGCTGGGTATTACGTTAGCGACTGTCGATAATGCGCTCTACGACGCTTTTGGCCAGCGCATTATCTCGACAATTTTTACGCAATCGAACCAATATCGCGTCATCTTACAAGCTGATATGTCCTTGTTGCCGTCACTTGACCAATTGTATTTGCCTTCGGCTGGCGGCGGGCAAGTACCCCTTTCAGCCTTCACAACTATTACCGAACAACCCGCACCTCTGCAGATTGATCATTTAGGTCAGTTTCCGGCAGCCATGGTGTCATTTAATCTAGCCTCAAATGCATCACTGGGTTCAGCAGTAGATGCCATCAAACAGGCAGAAAAAGAAATCAAAATGCCTGAGAGCGTCATGACCAGTTTTCAAGGTGCAGCACTTGCCTTCCAAGCATCGCTGGGCAACGAGATATTACTTATCATCGCCGCCATCGTCACGATGTACATCGTGCTTGGTGTGCTTTATGAAAGTTATATTCATCCAATTACCATTCTTTCAACGCTACCCTCGGCTGGCGTAGGCGCTCTGTTGGCACTGATAATAAGTGGCAACGATCTTGGTATCATAGGTATCATTGGCATCATTCTACTCATCGGCATCGTCAAGAAGAACGCCATTATGATGATTGACTTTGCGCTGGACGCCGAGCGGCGCGAGGGCAAGCCACCCCGCGAAGCCATACATCAGGCTTGTCTTTTACGTTTTCGCCCCATTTTAATGACCACGATGTCAGCCCTCTTGGGGGCCCTGCCGTTGATGTTGGGTACCGGTGTGGGATCTGAATTACGTCACCCGCTAGGCATCAGTATTGTCGGCGGCCTTATTGTCAGCCAGCTTCTAACGCTTTTCACGACGCCTGTTATTTATCTTTGGTTTGACGGGTTAGCGCGTCGCTTTGGCTTTAGTGCAAGCGGCGCTGGCCTAAAAGCTGTGGAGACGAACGAGTGAATATTTCTGCGCCCTTCATAGCGAGACCCGTAGCCACAACGTTGTTGACGATTGGCATCGCGTTGGTGGGGGTTGTTGCCTTCTTTTTATTACCGGTTTCACCTTTGCCGCAGGTAGATTTTCCGACTATCTCCGTTCAGGCTTCACTCCCCGGCTCAAGTCCGGAAACCACAGCTACCAGTGTTGCCACACCTCTTGAGCGTCATCTTGGGCAAATTGCTGATGTCACAGAGATGACTTCGTCAAGCACTGTTGGCAACGCCCGCATCACGCTGCAGTTCGGTCTCGACCGTGATATCGATGGGGCGGCGCGAGATGTTCAAGCGGCAATAAATGCCGCGCGCGCCGATCTCCCGGCTAGCCTCAAAAGCAATCCAACTTATCGTAAGGTAAATCCGGCAGACGCGCCCATTATGATCCTTGCCATGACCTCGAAGACATTGACACAAGGACAAATATACGATGCCGCGGCTACTGTATTGCAACAGAAGCTTTCACAAGTAGCTGGCATAGGCCAGGTCAACGTCGGTGGCAGCTCATTGCCAGCTGTACGGATTGAGCTAAATCCAAATGCATTGTTTAAATACGGAATTGGCCTTGAAGATGTGCGTGCAGCCTTGGCAGCCGCTAACGCCAACAGCCCCAAAGGCGCTATAGAAAACTATGGTCAGCATTTTCAGCTTTATACTAACGACCAAGCCTCTCATGCGGTGGATTACCGTAATCTAATAATTGCTTATCGCAACAGTGCTCCCGTGAGGCTTTCCGATGTAAGTGAAGTTACGGATTCAGTCGAAGATCTGCGCAACCAAGGCCTCAATAACGGCAGCCCCTCGGTGCTGGTCATCCTATTCCGCCAGCCGGGCGCAAATATAATTTCTACCGTCGACCGCGTTAAGGCGCTTATGCCGCAATTAAAAGTCAGCATACCTAACGCCATCGATTTGACGGTTGCGATGGATCAGACGCGTACCATACGAGCTTCTCTTCATGACGTTGAGCGGACACTGTTGATCTCCATCGCACTCGTCGTGTTTGTTGTATTCCTGTTCTTGCGCAACGCACGGGCGGCAATAATTCCGACCATAGCTGTGCCCGTATCCTTGGTTGGTACTTTCGCTATTATGTATTTGTTTGGCTATAGCCTAGACAACCTCTCATTAATGGCCCTCATCGTAAGCACTGGCTTTGTTGTTGATGACGCGATTGTAGTTTTGGAAAATGTTTCACGCCATATTGAAGCCGGTATGTCGCAAATGAAGGCGGCCCTTTTGGGGGCGCGTGAGGTGGGCTTTACTGTCCTCTCGATGAGTATATCCTTGATTGCCGTTTTCGCGCCGATCTTGCTGATGGGCGGTATCGTCGGTCGGCTATTTCGTGAATTTGCCGTTACGCTTTCGACTGCAATTTTGGTTTCTCTCGTATTGTCACTGACCACGACACCGATGATGTGCTCGCGTATTCTAAAGAACTCGGCCGAGCGCAAACATTCCCCTTGGATGGAGAAGAGCGAACGCGCCTTTGACCGCGTGCATAAGGGCTATGAACATTCTCTTGATTGGGCCCTACGTCACGGGATTATCATTATGCTCATTCTATTCATCACCATTCTGTTAAATGGCTACTTGTTTTATATAGTACCGAAGGGTTTCTTTCCCCAACAAGATACTGGCCGTCTTATGGGAAGTATTGTCGCTGATCAAAGCATCTCTTTTCAAGCAATGCGGCAGAAAATGATCAATTTCGTCAACATCGTAAAGAAAAACCCTGCGGTTGAAAATGTGACGGCTTTTACTGGTGGCTCACAAACAAATTCCGGTTCTATGTTTGTAGCGCTTAAGCCAAAAGCTGATCGCGATCTATCGGCAGATCAAGTGATTGCAGATTTGCGCAGCAAAATAGCCCAAGTCCCCGGAGCGGTACTATATTTGCAGGCCTCGCAGGATATTCGCATGGGCGGCAGAATGTCTAATGCGCAATATCAATATACGTTGCAAGCCGATCAGCTCGCTGACCTGCGTACATGGGCTCCAAAATTAACCGAAGCGCTGCAGCATGATCCGATTTTAAAAGACGTCAATTCGGATCAGCAAGATAAGGGTTTGGAAACTGATTTAAATATTGATCGTGATACAGCGTCACGGCTTGGCCTCTATGTTGATCAGATTGACAACACTCTCTACGACGCCTTTGGTCAGCGGGAAGTTTCAACTATCTATAATCCGCTCAATCAGTATCACGTTGTTATGGAAGTCTCTCCGGAGTACTGGCAAAGTCCCGAGACCCTCAAGAAAATATATGTCAGTACAGCAGGCAATGTGAACGGTACGCAATCAACCGGCCCCGTAGCCGGCACCGTTATCATCGCCTCGCCCAAGTCTACCACGACAAACCCCACCGCCGCTTCAGTCGCCAACGATTCAGCACGCAATCTCGCACTTAACTCCTTGGCCAACACGACGCATTCTGGTGCTTCAGCGGGGGCTGCCGTGAGTACTGCCGTTGAAACGATGGTACCTCTTTCGGCTTTCAGCTCCTATGGGCCAGGCACAACGCCTCTTGCTGTCAACCATCAAGGTAATTTTGCCGCTGCAACTATTTCATTTAACCTTCCCGATAACAAATCATTGAGCGACGCCGTAACCATCATCAACGGGACTATGCAGAAAATTGGTGTACCCGCTTCTGTTCATGGCAGTTTTCAAGGTACCGCCAAATTGTTTCAGGACTCTATTTCGAACGAACCTATTTTGATTATGGCGGCTCTTTTTGCAGTCTATATTGTCCTCGGTATTCTTTACGAAAGCTATATCCACCCCATCACCATTCTCTCAACGCTTCCATCCGCAGGTGTTGGAGCGGTGCTGGCTTTGCTCATCTGCAAGTCTGAATTTTCCATTATTTCTCTCATTGGTGTCATTCTGCTCATCGGCATTGTTAAGAAAAACGCGATCATGATGATTGATTTCGCTATTAGCGCTGAGCGCGAACAAGGTCTGAGTTCACGCGATGCAATTTTTCAGGCTTGCCTCTTACGCTTCCGCCCCATCATGATGACAACGATCGCCGCCATGTTTGGTGCCCTGCCGCTAGCTATTGGCTTTGGTGATGGGGCTGAGCTGCGACGACCTCTTGGTATTTCTATTGTCGGTGGACTTCTCCTTAGTCAAGCGCTGACCCTTTACACGACGCCAGTGATTTATCTTTATCTTGACCGCTATAGTTTATGGTGGAAACGCAAATGGGGTAGTGATCACCCAAGGATGAGCGAGCATGAAGCGACCATTTAAACTTATCGCATCCCTCTGTGTTACTGTGCTTCTCAGCGCCTGCGAAGTAGGACCCGATTACGAACGGCCGCCAGTAGACGTGCCCAAAGTTTACAAAGAACAAGGCGACTGGAAGCCAGCGCTGCCGCAAGACGATATTAATCGCGGTCCTTGGTGGGCCGTC
The DNA here is from genome assembly GCA_013286365.1 of Alphaproteobacteria bacterium. Taxonomy (GTDB): domain Bacteria; phylum Pseudomonadota; class Alphaproteobacteria; order UBA9219; family UBA9219; genus JABDFY01. The sequence continues at coordinate 23,731 of JABDFY010000002.1, read as the reverse complement.
TATAAAGACCCTGCCTTGGATGATCTTGAAAAGCAGATTGATATCTCGAACCAAAATCTTAAGGCTGCCGAGGCCGCCTTTCGTAATGCATCGGCTGTTGTCGCTGAGTCGCGCGCCGCCTTGTTTCCAACGATTTCACTCGATGCAACAGGACAGAAAACTGGTAGCACAGGTCATCCTCCTGCGAAGCCACATAATCTTTATAACGCAGCCGGGCAAGCCAGTTGGGTCCCGGATATTTGGGGTAGCATCCGACGCACGATCGAAAGCGACGTTGCCAACGCTCAGGCCAGCGCTGCCGATATAGCCTCAGCCCGCCTTTCGGCTCAAGCGGAATTAGCTACCGATTACTTTGATCTGCGGGCGCAGGATGAGTTACTCGGTCTGCTTGATGCGACAGTGGTGGAGTTAAAGCACTCTCTTCAGATCACACAAAACCAGTACGATTCTGGCGTTGCGGATCAAGCCGATGTTCTTTTGGCACAAACGCAACTTGAGGGCGTCGAAGCACAATATATTAATGCAGGCGTTCAGCGCGCGCAGCTTGAGCATGCGATAGCCATTCTGATCGGCAAATCGCCTGCCGACTTTACATTAGCTGCAGCGCCGCTCGCTTATGATGTACCTGTCATACCAACCGATTTACCCTCTACACTACTCGAACGGCGACCGGATATTGCTGCAGCTGAACGTCAAATGGTATCGGCCAATGCACAAATCGGCGTCGAGACGGCTGCTTTCTTTCCCAATCTGACGTTATCAGCTTCGTATGGCTATACAGCAACCGCCCTTAGCAAACTGTTTCAAGCATCAAATAGCCTATGGGCATTTGGGCCTGCTGTCGGCGAGACCATTTTCGATGCGGGAGCGCGCGAGGCACGTGTCGAAGAAGCCCGAGCAAGTTATGATCAAGCTGTCGCGAACTATCGCCAGACCGTGCTAACGGGCTTTCAGCAAGTGGAAGATCAATTGGCCGCTTTGCGTATTCTAGAAAAGCAGTCCGTAATGAATGAAACTGTCGTGAAAGATGCACAGCGTTCTCAGGAACTGGTCCTCAATCAATACAAAGCCGGCATCGTACCCTATACCAGCGTGATTACGGCGCAAACCACAGCCCTAACTGACGAACAAACGGAACTTACAACCCGCGAAGATCGCTTTAATGCCAGCGTATCATTGATAGAGGCTGTGGGCGGCGGTTGGAACGCCACACAATTGCCAACAAGCGATAAGATAGATATTGGCAATTAAATATGATACTATGTTCACGTTTAATAAATGGAGGCTGTTATGAAATATACTAAATTCGCCGTCGCCGCAATGTTCGCTTTGTTTCTGTTCGGGACCTCAAATGCAATGGCATTTTCAACCGAACAAGGCAGCCCCAGCAAAAGCAGCAATCCTTCTGACTTCTCCGATCCTGACGAAAACCAACCGCCATTTTTATCGGCTCCCGACGAACAATCGTCACAGGGCGAGCCAAGAAATTTTGGCAACGCGCCGGTTACTTTCGATATCAACCCTGCAACGGGCATGAGTAGAGAAGATAATTCCGATGCGTTTAACCGGGCCTTCTCGAACAAATAATTCGCCTGTCTTCCTGGCCTTAACGGCATTAATCTTACGCTAACCATACGGTCGCCAAAAGCCATGTAAAACATGGGCTTTAGACAGTATTAATCTTTTAGATAAATACTGTTCATATTCATTTCAAATCCTGCAACCTTCAACGACATGATGGCGCGGGACATTTTAAAAAGGAATTATACCATGATGCTATCGAAAGACGTCGTCAATGTCCTGGTTGATCTGATCGAGAACAGGATTGCGATCATGCATATTGGCGATCGCGATGACTTACGCGAAATGGTAGCCTTACAGCGCGCCCTCTCAGAGTTACGCGGTACACACGATATGGAGCCGGGAATCCTTAAAGCTTTTGGAGATATTCCACGTCGCGGCAGACGGCGCAAAATAAGTTCAATGATCGGTGAGCGAGACTAACCGGTTCTGTGCTAAAACAACAAAAATTGCTCCCGCCCTCTATCCAAGCGACGGCTCGACCGCTTTAAACGTTGCGACCGCAACATCTTGAACGCCAAGATAGTAAAGACGCCGGCTCTTTGGATTCTCGGCTATATTTCTCAGACGCACCAAAACAGAAGCGACAAGCTCTCGACTTGCACGAACTGCTGCCAATGCTGCCGGCAGATTATTCATAAGAGCAACCTGACTGAACTGAACTCTTACGCCTGGGGCTACTTCAACAATTGTGCCATGCTGCGGGGGAAGTTTCTCAAAGGCTCGTCCATTTTGATCGGGCTTCCGTCCTAAAAATGTGTTTATGACGACCTCGTGTCCCCTGAGTATGCCGGCTGGCGTTGGCGCTTGTGGTTTTGATAAAGGCATTTAAATTCTCCTTCAGCACAATATTATAGATACTCAATCGGGATAGATCGTTCCGGCAAAGGCTGCAAGTGGATAATATGGTTAACAAATCAGTCTGGATCAATTACTGTCGATTTTCGTTTGCGCAATACTTTCCTTGTCCGACTTCTTTATACGACGAGACGACGACCACAGATGAAAAAAATCCTTTGTCTAACGCTGGCTCTTCTCTTCATCACATCATTGATGTCGGCACACGCTCTTGCACAAGATAATGCCGATGAAGGCTGCGATCCCTACGCCGACATTCCCATCAATATTACGCCCATCTTTGACGATATAAGCTATGATTACTCGGCTGATCTCGGGGATATACAAAAATTAGCTGCAGATAGTCTGCACACTATCCCACGCCACGAATCCGTTGTCCTCGGCATCACCCACTACAATCCTGTGCTCGAATTTCATGCCACGCTGATTAAAAAAACGATGAGCAGCGGCTTGTATTGCGCCAAAGTAAAGAGTGTCAATGCCCGCATAGGTTATACGAACATCACAGTGTACATCGCACGCGAATTTCCCGAGGGCACATGTGAGTTTGATCATGTGATGACGCATGAACAGAAGCACGTCACTGTAAACCGTGAGCTGCTAGAAGAATTTACACCACTGATCGAAGAGCGCTTGAAAGATTATTTCCGACTTTACGGTACTTTCCAGGTTGAACAGCCCAATTTTGCTGACAGTCTAATAAACGAAAAAGTGAAAGCTGTTTTTTCTGAAATGGCACAAAAAATGCTACTCGAAAATCAGCGGCGGCAGAAGCTTGTCGATAGCCCCGAGGAATATGCCAAGAACAATACCGCCTGCAATGGCAATGTCGCTAAAATTGCAAGGCAATTTGTTATGAACCGGGGAAATTAGACCTAGCTGTTCAGCTTTTTCTTTAGAAGTTCATTCAACACAGCCGGATTGGCTTTACCACCAGTTGTCTTCATCACTTGGCCAACAAAAAAGCCGAATAGTTTGTCTTTGCCAGATTTATATTCGGCTACCTTATCGGCATGTGCCGTCAAGATTTCATCGATTGATTTTTCGATAGACCCCAGATCAGTTACTTGGCGCAAACCTTTTTCCTCTACAAGAGCGGCAGCTCCCTTGCCGGTCTCCAGCATCGCTTCAAATACATCTTTAGCAATGCGGTTTGAGATCGTCTGATTGCTAATAAGATCAACCAACTCACCTAAAGCCTGGGCTGAGACCGGGCTGTCATTGACAGTTTTACCCAGTTTGTTCAGAGCACCGAAAAACTCACCCGTGACCCAATTGGCTGCTAATTTTCCGTCACGGCCCTTAGCGACAGCTTCAAAGAAGTCAGCCGAAGCGCGTTCCGCCACAAGCACCATGGCGTCATAGGATTTCAGCCCATAATCACGAATAAAACGGTCTTTTTTCTGATCGGGCAGTTCGGGTAACGTCATTTTTATATCATTGACCCATTTCTGATCTAATTTGAGCGGCAATAAGTCGGGATCGGGGAAATAACGATAATCATGGGCTTCTTCCTTCGATCGCATCGCGCGCGTTTCACCCTTGGTCGTGTCCCACAGCCGCGTTTCCTGCTTCACGACATTGCCGCCTTCTAAGAGCTCTACCTGTCGATGAGATTCGAACTCGATTGCCTGCTGTACAAAGCGGATGGAATTAACATTTTTAATCTCACAGCGCGTACCAAGCTTGGTGTCACCCTTGCGCCGCATGGAAAGATTTACATCGCAGCGCATTGAGCCTTCTTCCATGTTGCCATCGCAAGTACCAAGATAGCGCATGATGGCGCGTAGTTTTTTTAAATACGCGCCAGCTTCCTCTCCAGACCGCATGTCCGGCTCCGAGACAATTTCCATGAGGGCGACGCCCGCACGGTTAAGATCGACATACGTCTCGTTTGGACTTTGGTCATGCATACTTTTGCCCGCATCCTGTTCAAGATGAAGGCGTGTAATGCCGATCGTGCGTGATGTTCCATCGGCTAAATCGAGAACGATTTCGCCTTTTCCTACGATGGGGTTTTTATACTGACTGATTTGGTAGCCAGGCGGTAAATCGGCATAGAAATAATTCTTACGATCGAAAACTGAGACCAAATTAATTTCGGCCTGTAAGCCAAGGCCTGTACGCACGGCCTGTTCAACACATTTACCATTGATAACCGGCAACATGCCCGGAAACGCAGCATCAACTAGACTTACTTGGGCATTGGGTGCAGCACCGAATTCTGTAGCGGCTCCTGAAAATAGCTTTGCGTTAGACGTCACCTGGGCGTGAACTTCAAGCCCGATAACCATCTCCCATTCACCTGTTTGGCCCTGAACGTAAGCCATAATTACGTCCCTGCCATGAATGGCGGTTTGTGGTTGAAGTTTGCCGCTTTTTCTAAAGCAGAAGCTGCCTTAAACAAGGTCATCTCATCGAATGCACGTCCGATGAGTTGAAGCCCTAAAGGCAAACCATCGGAACCTAAACCAACCGGAACTGATATTCCTGGCAAGCCCACCAAATTTAATGGAACAGTGAAAACGTCATTGAGATACATCTGGATCGGGTCATCTTGCTTCTCGCCAATGGCAAATGCCGTTGATGGCGCCGTTGGCGTTAATATTGCATCACATTTTTTAAAGGCTTCCTCAAAATCGTTACGAATACAGCGCCGCACTTTCTGTGCTTTGAGATAGTAGGCGTCATAGTACCCGGCGGATAAAACATAAGTACCGATGAGTATGCGCCGTCTGACTTCTTTGCCAAAGCCCTCAGCGCGCGTGTTTTCATACATATTGATAAGATTTTCGCCCGGTACACGCAGGCCATAACGTACGCCATCGTAGCGCGCGAGATTGCTTGAAGCCTCAGCAGGAGCAATGATGTAATAAACGGCAAGCGAGTATTTTGTGTGCGGCAGACTGATCTCGACAATTTCAGCCCCTGCATCGCGCAACATCGCCGCACCTTTTTGCCATAAATTATCGATCTCTGCCGAAATGCCATCAATACGGTATTCGCGCGGAATTCCTATTTTCATGCCCTTAATTGATGTACCAAGCGCCGTTACGAAATCGGGGACTGCTTGATCGACAGATGTCGAATCTTTGCTATCGAAACCCGCCATCACGCGTAACATCAAAGCAGCATCGGCGACTGTGCGTGTCATGGGCCCCGCTTGATCAAGCGAAGAGGCAAAGGCAACGATACCCCAGCGTGAGCAGCGTCCATAAGTTGGTTTCATACCAACGATGCCTGTGAACGATGCTGGTTGACGAATTGAGCCGCCCGTGTCAGTGCCTGTTGCAGCCATAGCAAACCGTCCGGCAACGGCAGCCGAGGAGCCGCCGGATGAACCACCAGGAACGAGTTTCCGATTAGCTTTTACGGGGTCCTTGCCTGACCATGGGCTAATTGCTGGACCAAAATAACTCGTGATATTTGACGATCCCATCGCAAATTCATCGAGATTGGTTTTACCAAGCATAACACATCCAGCATCAAATAGCTTTTGCGTCACGGTGGATTCGTATGTGGGCGTAAACTCGCCAAGAATATGACTTGCCGCCGTCGTGCGCACGTCTTTGGTACAATACAAATCTTTGATGCCAAGCGGGATACCGTCCATAGCACCCGCCCTACCTGCCGCACGGCGGGCATCGGACTCTATGGCTTGTTTCATGGCAAGTTTGGGTGTTTCAGTTATAAAGGCATTAAGCGCGCGCGCAGATTCCATCGCTGCAATGTGCGCCTTGGCCAATTCCACCGCCGAAAACTTCTTACCAGCCAATCCAACGAGGGCTTCGGTTACGGAAATATCGGTTAAATCACTCATTCAACAACCTTGGGTACGGTAAAGAAATCTGCCGTTTTTGCCGGAGCGTTCGTCATAATATCAGCCATCTTGTCGCCGTCTGTGACGATATCGTCGCGCCAGCGCAAAGGCACGTCGTTAACGCTCGACATAGGCTCTACAGCTGTCACATCGACTTCATCGAGTTGTGTAATCCACTCAAGAATTTTATTAAGCTCGCCCGCCACTTGCTTTTGCTCTTCTGTGGGTATCTTAAGGCGCGCAAGGTGGGCAATTTTTACAACGGTCGTCTGATCGATGGACATGGGCTTAACCCTGGTTTTTCTGTGAATTCCGGCTTCCGCACGGCTGATGCAAAGGCTATCATCGCGCATGCCTGTCTGCAACCTATCTAATCTCAAAAAGGCTTTGAAAGAAGGCCAGTGTCTACTTGGTATTGATCCAGGCAGCAAAGTTATTGGTGTCGCAATCTCTGATCCCAATTTGTGTGTGGCCTCACCACTTAAATCTATCATCCGCAATAAATTTAGCGAAGACGCACGTGCTGTCGCTGCCCTCATACTTGAACGCAATGTGGGCGGTATTATTATAGGACTACCTAAAAACATGGACGGCTCCGAAGGGCCGGCAGCCCAATCGGCGCGGGCTTTTGCCAATAATTTGCTTCAACGTGGTAATTTACCAAATACTGATTTGCCGGTTGTTTTTTGGGATGAACGCCTGTCCACCGCGGCCGTCACACGCTTTATGATCGAAGATGATATGAGCCGTAAAAAACGTGACGCTAAAGTCGATTCTGCGGCTGCTGCCTATATATTGCAGGGTGCCTTGGACGGTCTAAAGAACCATTAACCATGCATGAAAGTAAAACGAGAATTTGCATTGCCTACTACCGCATCATAATACTAGCACCATATAACTTTTTATAAATTTCACGGGCAATATTTATGTCTCCTGCAGAATATATTCAAGCCGCAAGACAGATCGGATCTCGTGGCTTAAAAATTAGAACTCTTGAACTAGGAGTGACTGAACACCCCAACAGCGCTCCCTTGCTCATGGAAGCAGCTGTTGAACGCATAAAAGCTGCCAATAAGTGGCCCGCTAGAGCGAGAAGGAATCTTCTTAGAGCCGGCGCACATCTAACAAGTGCCAGTAGAGCTATAGATAAGTCTGATGCACAGTCTCATTTCAGACTCGGCAGAATTCAACGGCGCGCCGGTTTCTTTGAGGATAGCGAAATATCGTTTACAAGATCTCTAGAGATTGATCCTCTTCAGGGAGGTGCTGTCTTAGAGCTTGCGAGACTATACCAGTTATGGGGACAACCTGATAGAATCCCCTCATTACTTATTGGTTATCAGCGCGCGGCAGACAGGCGTCAAATACCCTTAGAAGAGTGTGATAGCAGAGTAATAAATTTGTGGACGGAGTTTCTGAGGTTGCAAGGAAATATTGAATTAGATCCAAAATCTGCCGATCCCATCCGTGGAAGACGTGAAGTCGTCTTGCGAGCCGGCATACTGGCGACATGACGAAGACGAACTACAGCAAATCCCAAATCGCCTCTATGAGGGGTAAATCGGCGGGTGGCATATTATAGTTTTTTAATTCTTCCTTTGGCACCCACACCAAACGTTGTCCTTCATTTGCTTGTGGTGCCCCCCGCCATACACGGCAGGAAAAAAGCGGCATAAGAAGATGAAAATCTTCATAGGCGTGTGAAGCAAATGTAAGTGGCCACAAGCACCCAACCGATGTGCTTATGCCAAGCTCTTCTTTTAACTCGCGTACCAAAGCTGCTTCAGCCGTTTCATTTTCTCCCACTTTGCCACCCGGAAATTCCCATAAACCAGCCATGGATTTGCCGGATGGACGTTCGGCCAAAAGTATCCGCCCCTCATTGTCAATTAAGGCTGCCGCTGCCACGAGCAAGAGTGGCCGGTCGGCTGTAATGGGTGGAAGAGTTACGTCAATACACGACATGGCTAGAGAATAACACGAGATAACAAAAAAGCTCGGAGCATAAGCTCCGAGCTTCTATGGCTTTGTATATTAAGAAATTACTTCGGTGATGCTGGTGAAGGCGAGCTCGCATCGCCAGTAACAGCTGGCGTTGCCGCATCGCTAGAACTTGATGCCTTCATGGGCGTACCGTCTATATTGAACTTTTCAATACTCGCCTTAGCTTCAGCGTTCTTGACCAAATCAGCGGCCATTTCTTGTCCCAGCTGATTGGCGATTTGATCATGCACTTCGCTGATCGGAGGAGGCGAAGACTTACGTTTATCTTCAACCTTGATGATGTGATAGCCAAACTCGGTCTTAATTGGCGTCGTGCTAACATCGCCCGGCTTCATAGCAAAGGCAGCATCAGCAAAAGCCTTCACCATCGCGTCATGTTGGAAATAGCCAAGATCACCGCCTTGTTTAGCAGATCCGGTATCTTTGGATTTGTCGGTTGCTAACTTGGCAAAATCAGCGCCGCCTTGCAGCTGCTTGATTATGTCATTAGCTTCGGCTTCTGTTGATACAAGAATATGCCGCGCGCGCACTTCATCTTGCGGTTTATACTTAGCGGCCAACTCGTCATAGCGTGCCTTGATCTTGTCATCCGTAATCTTTGGCATCACTGTACGGTGGACATAGACATCGGCGACAATTTGATCTTCGGCCAACTTCAGTCTGTCTTTGACTTCTTTGTCGTTTTGGATCTTTTCAGCATAACCCTTATCGGAAATCAGTTTAGTGATGATCGCTTTTTGCAACAACTGCGGATAAAGCATTTGCGGCGGAATTTGTTGCGCTTGAGCGCCCATGCTTTGTAGCTCCTGAACGACCTCGGAGCGATGAATTTCGGCGCCGTTGACACGCGCTACGACTGGATCATCGGCGGGTTTGCTATCCGCAGCCTGTGCAGAAAATGAAAACGTGCTGAGAGCCAGTAGGCCAATGAGCGCTAGTAGTTTATTAGACATGTCTGATCCTTTGCATAAGAGCTGCCACGAGCTCAAAACGCCCGCATTTCATATAGCGACAAATAGAACCTCTTGACTAAAACTTCAAGCGTTCAAATATGGCGATGACAAGGCGTTCGAAATTCAAATCACCGCTGCCCAAGACATCTTACGGCCCTGATTTTCATGACATTTCACCCCCGTTTTATGTCTAGAAGAGCCCTTGGTAGCGCTTACTTTTATGCCAACTAACAGCCGAGGTTACGATTTCCTTGAGACCATATTTTGGTTGCCAGCCCAGCCATTCTGCAGCGCGGCTATAATCAGCGACCAGGCGGGGCGAATCGCCAGCACGACGTTGCCCGTGCCATACAGGAACATTGCAACCCATGCATTTGGCAACGGCGGCTACAACTTCAAGCACAGAAAAGCCTTTGTTCGTACCAAGATTGCAGACACCGCTATCTCTTCCTGCCATGAGATAGTTAAGCGCCGCAATGTGCGCCCCCGCCAAGTCCATGACATGAACATAATCGCGTATGGCCGTTCCGTCAGGCGTCGGGTAATCGGTGCCGCAGATTTCTAAAGCCTCTAATTTACCCAGACCAGCGAGAATAATTCGCGGCACGAGGTGGCTTTCGGGGATGTGGGCTTCGCCTATTTCAAGTACCGGCTCAGCAGCACCCGCCGCATTAAAATAGCGCAAAGCCAGGGCGTTCATCTCACTGGTGCAAAGTGCGAAAAGCGCCTGCTCTGCTGCCAGCTTACTTACACCATAAGGGTTTAACGGATTGAGTAGTTCAGTTTCGCGCAACGGCCTATCATGTCTTGGCTCGCCATATACCGCGGCTGTACTCGACATAACGACATGACTGACACCACAGGAGCGTGCCGTTTCAAATAACTTTGTTGCCTTATGAAAATTATTATTTTCATAACGCTCAGGCTGCTTAACCGATTCAGCCGCCTCGATAAGTGCCGCGCAGTGAATGAGTGCCTTAGGCTTATACTCGTTACAGACGGCACGAATACATTGCTCGTCACCAATATCACCCTCGACAAAGGGCCCAAATCTTACCGCCCAAAGATGACCATGCGACAGATCGTCGAGCGTCACGGGTACATGCCCAGCCTGCTTGAGGGCATAAGCGATGTGGCTTCCGATATACCCGGCCCCGCCGGTGAGAAGAATATTCATTGTGGGGTTCAGCTGTTAGAGTCTACAAGAGTGCAGCCTAGGGATTGGGAGAATTGAATCAAGTCCATGATTATCAATATCATCTTTGCACTTATTCTTATCATAGCCATATGCTGCGAATATTACGCCTTCAAAACAGGCGTGCCAACGGTGGCCTCTTTTCCTTCAGCCAGGCGAAAAATTATTGAAATCTTACAAAACGACGCGGCGGCGCGCCCCGATGCCCGCCCCTATATCATCATTGATCTGGGTTCGGGTGGCGGCCAATTAAGCTGGCACATCGCCAGAAACTTGCCTTATGCACAAGTCGTCGGTGTCGAGCTATCGTTCATCCCCTGGTTTCGATCGGTCGTGCGTCAGCGTCTCTTTGGCCCGGCCAATCTTAATTACAAACGCTCCAACTTCTGGCCATATGATTGCTCCAAGGCCGATGCAGTGGTTTTATTTCTTAAAGGTAATGTTATGGATCGTGTCAGCGAAAAACTGCACGAAGAGCTAAAATCGGGCAGTCTTATTGTTTCCAACGATTATACATTGCGTGGCGATTGGCAGCCAATCGCTACCCAGCCAGCCGGCTTTTTTGATTCCAAAATCTACGTCTATCGCCAGCCATAATTGAATATTCTGGGGTTGTTATTTTCTTATGGTAGTGACGGGCCGAAAAGCTGAGAATGATGAAAATGGCCAGATCTGCCCATGAGGAAAGTGCTTGAAGCCGGATTTATAAGCCCACATTAGCGTTACAAACCGTTTGGGCAGCGAAAATCGTTCCCAATATCCTATTCAACCCCTAATTCCTACCTTGCTTTTCCGCCACAGAATGGCCATTTAAAGGTTCTAAGAGCAGCCTTACCCCTATGGTATCAATGATAACAGCCCTTGCCCGTAAGTTTTTCGGTTCCCACAACGACCGTATTTTGCGGGCGCAAGATAGTATCTTGGCGCAAATTAATGCCCTCGAGCCAGGCTTTCTCAAGCTGAGCGACGATGAGTTGCGGGCAAAATCCGATGTCTTTCGTAAGCGTATCACAGAAGGTGAAAAGCTTGATGCCCTGCTACCTGAGGCTTTTGCCGTCGTACGCGAAGCTGCGCGACGGGTATTGGGCCAACGTCACTTCGATGTGCAGCTACGTGGCGGAATGGTTTTGCATACCGGTAAAATTTCCGAGATGAAAACCGGTGAAGGTAAAACCCTGGTTGCGACCTTACCTGTCTATCTCAATGCACTCGGCGGCAAGGGCGTCCACGTAGTAACGGTCAACGACTACCTTGCCAAACGTGACAGCGCTTGGATGGGTAGGATTTATAATTTTTTGGGCCTTTCGGTAGGCTGTATTGTTCACGGCCTCGACGACGATCAACGCCGCGAAGCCTATAACGCCGATGTCACCTATGGCACCAACAATGAGTTTGGTTTCGATTATCTTCGCGATAATATGAAATTTGCTTACAGCGATCTGGTACAGCGGCCTTTCAATTATGCCATCGTCGATGAAGTTGATAGTATTTTGATCGATGAAGCGCGAACTCCCTTAATTATCTCGGGGCCAGCGGAGGACTCTTCTGAACTTTACATGAAGGTTGATGCCCTTATTCCAGGATTGTCCGCCGAGGATTACGAGAAAGATGAAAAGAGCCGTACGGTTACTCTGACTGAAGCTGGTAATGTAAAAATTGAGGGCCTACTTGGCGAAGCCGGTCTGCTCACGCCAGGCGGCGGGTCGAGCATGAACATGTATGAAGCGCAGAACGTACAAGTCGTCCATCATGTTAACCAGGCTCTGCGTGCCCACAAGCTATTTGTTCGCGATGTTGATTACATTGTTAAGGGTGGAAAAGTAATCATTATCGACGAATTTACCGGCCGCATGATGGAAGGTCGGCGCTATTCCGACGGACTGCATCAAGCGCTTGAAGCTAAGGAAAAAGTTGATATTCAGCGGGAAAACCAAACACTTGCTACCATAACCTTTCAAAATTATTTTCGACTTTATCCCAAACTTGCCGGCATGACAGGCACCGCCCTCACCGAGGCGGCCGAATTTGCCGAGATTTACGGTCTTGAAGTTGTCGAAATTCCAACCAATGTCGACGTTATCCGCGAAGACGGTGAGGACGAAGTTTATCGCACCATTGCTGAAAAATATGACGCAATCTTGGGTCTGATTAAGGATTGCCGTGAGCACGGCCAACCAGTTCTGGTCGGCACAGTATCGATAGAAAAATCAGAAGCTCTTTCGGCGCTGCTTACGAAGCACAAAGTGCCACATAACGTGCTCAATGCACGCTTTCATGAACAAGAGGCAACCATCATCTCTCAGGCCGGCCGACCTGGAGCCGTGACTATTGCCACGAATATGGCGGGTCGTGGCACGGATATTCAACTTGGTGGCAATTTAGATATGCGACTAGCCCAGGAATTGATGGAAGTTGAAGAATCAGAATTCGACAAACTTGCCGACAAAATAAGGGCAGAAGTCGAACAAGGTGGCAATGAAGCGCGCGAAGCGGGGGGGCTCTTTGTCATCGGCACTGAACGACACGAATCGCGGCGCATCGATAATCAGCTGCGTGGGCGCTCGGGTCGACAAGGCGACCCTGGGGCTACTAAATTTTTCTTATCGCTTGAAGATGACCTCATGCGCATTTTCGGCTCCGAGCGTATGGATCCGATATTGTCTCGCCTTGGATTGCGCGACGGCGAAAAAATAGCCCACCCATGGATCAGCACTGCATTGGCGAAAGCACAGGAGAAGGTGGAGTCGCGTAATTTTGATATACGCAAAAATCTTCTCAAATTCGACAACGTGATGAACGATCAACGCAAGGTTATTTATGAGCAGCGGCGCGAGATTATGGCAGCAGCGGATGTTTCCGAAACCATTCGCGATTTACGCGAGGAGGTCATTCATACGCTTGTTATAAACGCCATTCCGCCACACTCCTATCCCGAGCAATGGGATCTCGTCGGCCTTCAAGAACGCGTGAAAGAACTACTGGCGCTTGATCTGTCGATCGTGTCATGGGGACAAGAGAACGGTATCGCAGAATTGGAAATTGAAGAACGCATTAAAAAAGCCGCTGAAGAAAAAATTGCTGAAAAAACGGCCCTCGTTGGCAGCGACAATATGCAGAGGGCTCAAAAAGCCGCCTTATTGGGTGTCCTCGACCAAGCGTGGAAAGATCATCTTCTTACGCTAGATCAGCTGCGCCAGGGAATTCATTTACGTGGTTATGGCCAGCGCGATCCCCTCAACGAATACAGCCGCGAGGCGTTTAGTTTATTCCAGATCATGTTGGAGCATATTCGCGAACAAGTAACAAAAGCTCTGATGCACGCAGAAGTGCGACTGCCGTCCATGGAAGAATTGCTTGCGCGCCAAATCCAAATGCAGGAATTGCGGGGCACGGCGCCCGATGAAGTTCCAACTGATGAGCCACTGCCAACCGGTATGGTACGGCGTTTTCCACCGCAGCGTACAGCTCAAGGCCGTCAAGCTTCTGCGCCGCCCGCGCAGCGCCCAACACAACACGCTTTTAATCAACAAGACCCTAGCAGCTGGACCAACACACCTCGTAATGCGCCTTGCCCCTGTGGTTCGGGCAAAAAATATAAACATTGCCACGGCGCCATGAGCTAAGCTTGTTTTTTTAAGCTAGGCTGTCTCGCCCATTGCTACGCGCATAAAAAACTTACGCAACGGCGGTATCTTTTGAACCATACCCAAACCCAAACGCCGTGCAGCCTGCACCGGTGGAATGGCGTTGGAGAAGAGACGATCGAGAATGTCTGTAACCAGCACCATATTACCGTTATCAAATTTACGGCGGCGCTCATAGTTGAGTAAAATACTGGGATCTCCCACATCCAATCCAAGTCGCGTCGCGCGTATAATCTCGTCTGTCAGCACTTCGATATCACCCATACCAAGATTAAAGCCCTGTCCTGCAATGGGATGAATACCGTGGGCGGCGTCACCAATGAGGGCTATCCGCGGAGCCGTATAACGCCGCGCATGTTGAAGATTGAGAGGATACGCAAACCGTTGACTGGCCAGCTTTATGTGACCAAGCCAACTCAATACTTTTTCTTCGAGTTCAGCGGTAAATTCTGCTTCCTCCATCTTCATTATGTAATCGGCAACAGCCGCTTTTTCAGTCCAAACAATTGATGATCGCTGATTAAGCATAGGCAACGTTGCCAAGGGGCCGCCCGGCAAAAAATGCTCTACAGCCACGTTGTGGTGGGGAGCGCTGTGTTCGATAGTGCACACAATCGCGGTCTGCCCATAATTCCAGCCGTAGACTGGGATATTGGCCTGCTCACGGCAGATGGAACGCCGACCATCGGCGCCCACAACGAGGGCCGAGCAGATTATTTGACCATCATTAAGAATGATGCGTGCCTGGTGCCCATCATTTTCTATTTTTTGCACAGCCGTAGCTTCTATGACATGCACATTCTTGAGTTCGCGGACGCGTTGATTAAGTGCCTTATGAAAAATACGGTTTTCTACAATCCAGCCGAAAGGACTGTTGCCAACCTCGTGATGATGAAAATCCAGATAAAGCGGTGCGTGTTGATCAGCCACACGGATATCCAAAATTGGACAGGCCTGTTTTTCCAACCGAGGCCATACGCCGCTGGATTTGAGAATTTTCTGCGAACGATAAGATAGCGCTGTCGTACGCCCATCGGGCCGCGACTTCTTACGGATTGCCTCGCGCTCAAGACACACAACGGACAACCCCGCAGCGCCCAAACTGGCCGCCAAAGAAAGGCCCGAGGGTCCGCCGCCGATAATAGCAACATCATTTTTCACAGCACGCCGCATTTTCGCCATAGAATGAGGGGGTTCGAACATATTTTAGCGCTCATTCGGGCATTTTCTCCAATAATTTTAACCTCAGCCATGGATTTGCCTGACTCTTTTGCTTATAGTCGCCTTTAACCACCTGTGAAGTGATCGTTGTTCATGATTAAATTCCGTTACGGATTGTTGGGCCTGCTTGCCTTTGTTTTGTTGGTTTCTTTAAGCACATCGGCCGTCGCTCAGCCTCAATTTGACATGGCGCCGCCGACCAAACAAGCAACATCAAAACCATATGGCTTCCACCCCATTGCTGATGCTCTTAGTCAGGAGCTTCAAAAGGTGCTCGGCGCAACGACGACGGTAGCGGCACCACCAAGTGATGAGAATTCTGAGTTTCAAACAGACGCAGGTACAAATGCTCTTGATCTCGCGCTAAATTTTCTTGATGCCCTAGAAAAACAAGGGGTTGCATCTTTCAACAATTTTGATGCGCTACCTCAAATAAATGTGTGGCTCGAATTGCAGTATAGCGACCAACATTTGCGTGATCGCTGGACGACAATTGGTCAAGACATGCTGTTTGTCGTTGGCCTTTCCTTCTTCGGTGCCTGGTTTTTGGAACTTATTATGCTGCCGGCTAGACGCCAGTTGCGCCGACGTCAGCCAGCAACTTTGGTCGGTAAGCTTGGTGGCTTAGCTGGTTGGCTTGGCCTAGAAATCATGCCGGCTCTTTTGTTTGTTGGCGCTTCGCTCATGCTCCTCGATCAACAGACGCCGACGCGGGTCGTTCGTCTTGTTGTCCTTAATGTCGTTTATGCAATAACCCTGAGCCGTTTTGTTATGCTCGCCATACGTGCTCTTTTGGCACCGCGGGCCCCAGGTCTTCGCCTTTTCGCCATAGCGACACCAACGGCCGTATATTTCTATCGTTGGCTGGCCGTATATAGTTTTGTGCTCATTTTCGGCTATTTTTGTATCGATGTGGCACGTCTTGTCCACGTACCGCAAGCAGCCTTGGATGCCTGTGGTAACCTCCTAGGATTTGTCATCGTCGTGATGACCATCATCGTCATTGTCCAAAAGCGCGCGTTTGTGTCGGTTTTGCTGCGCGGCCAATTATCCGCGGCAAAACGCGATCTTTCGATATGGCAAAATTTGCGTCTGTGGTTTGCCCGTACCTGGCACGTTCTAGCCATTGGTTATTTGCTTTTGGGTTATCTAATTACTGCGTTTGGCGTTGATGGTGGAATTAACCTGATGCTACGCGGCACTATTCTTAGCGTGCTCATTCTCGTCTTGATGTTGCTTCTACTTCATAACATCGCGGCACGAGACAATAAGTCGTCAGAGCCAGGTCTACATCATCCAATTTTGCTGTTTTTAGCACGACTTTTTGTGGTGTCGATTGCTATCGTAACCTTTCTAGCCGCCTGGGGTGCCGACGTACCGGCACTTTTCGCCACGCCTTTTGGCCAACGCATTGTTAAAGCATCTCTCTCCATCGGTATTACTGTCGCACTCGTCACTGTCTTGTACGAAACATTCAGTTCAGCCGTTGAGCGACACCTCAACCGTCAGAACGAAGACGGTACACCTCTGCAAGTTAGTGGACGGATTCGTACGATCCTGCCTATGGCTCGCAACACTGTTCTGCTTGTGTTTTCCGTCATTGTTGGCCTTGTTGTTTTATCGGAAATGGGCATCAATATTGGGCCCTTCCTGGCCGGCGCGAGCGTCATCGGCGTTGCTATTGGCTTTGGCTCACAGACTTTAGCCAAAGATTTTATAACTGGCCTCTTTATCGTCATGGAAAATGCAATTTCTATCGGTGATGTCGTAAAAATTGGCGATTACTCGGGCGTTGTCGAAGCGCTTACTGTCCGAACGGTACGTTTGCGCGACAGCGATGGAGCGATGCATATCTTGCCATTTAGCGAAGTGACCAAGATCACCAATATGACCAAAGGACATGCCTATGCCCTCATCAATGTTGGTGTGAGTTATAGTAGCAATTTGCGTCAAGTGATGGAGGTCATGCGCGCGGTTGGCGAAGACCTTCAAAAAGACCCCGTCTTCCGCAAAGTCATCCTAGCACCAATGGAGGTGTTTGGCGTCGACAAGCTTGGCGACTCTTCAATAACTATAAGTGCGCGTATCCGTACCCGACCCGGTAAACAGTGGGACGTTAAACGCATGCTGCTGTTATTACTCAAAGAGCGGTTTGACAAAGAAGGCATAGAATTGCCATTCCCCACCGTAACCAATATCCAAAAGGTGGAGATTGAAGAGTCTGTGCCCCAAAAAGACGGATCACAACGTAAATAGCCGGTAATTACTGGGGCTCTCTGACTTTATCTTCGGCCAACCAATCCCAACCCTGAGGACCCAGCGCTTGCAAGGGGCGAAACCGCGCTTTGTAAGCCATTTTACGAGATGCTGCTATCCAGTAACCAAGATAGACATAAGATAAGTTGTTGCGTTGCACTTCTTCGATCAGCGTCAAAATCAATTGCACCCCAAGACTGCGGCGTTTCTCTTGGGGTGAGAAAAAGCTATAGACGGCAGAAAAACCATCGTTGACATGGTCGGTGATTATGCCACCGACCAGTTCGCCCGTCGCAGCACGCAATTGATAAATATGAGTGTCAGATTCACCTTCACGCAGCATATTGATAAAATCGAGACGCGACATACGCGCCATATCGCTGTCGGGGTGACGCTCTGTTTGATAGGCCATGAACAAAGAAAACTGTTCATCAGTTATGTCTGTTCCCACAATCTCAAGCGTAAGATCGCGATTATGTGTAGCTATGCGACGTAGGGAGCGCGACGGCGTAAAGGCACAGGCCGGTATACGCACAGGAACACACGCATTACAAGCCGGGCATGCCGGGCGATAGACAATGTCATGACTGCGGCGAAACCCAGCACGGGTCAGAGTTGCATTTATTTCACTGTCGGTAGCAGCGTCGCCAGTTAAGCGTGTAAACAGCTTGCGCTCAACATGGTCTGGCAAATATGGACACGGCAGCGGCCCCGACAGGTAGAACTGCAGCAATCGACTGAGGCCGGGAGGAATTATCGACATGACATGAGACTATCATATCGATGGCGATGGGGGCAAATACCTGATAAAAATAGCTGAACAATTAATATTCATAATTTCTAAACCCGGTATATACTATTTCTTACGAGTATAAAGTAAACGCTACGACCGACTGGTACAAATATGAATATAACGCCACTTCACGATGCAGCAAGCCGCGGCGAGACTGAAAAAATAAAAGAACTCTTGTCACAGGGAATGGACGTTAATGGCCGAGATAATTTCGGTGATTCAGCTCTTCACTGTGCTGCCGCGAACAACCAAACTAACTGTATGCGTACATTGGTTGAAGCCAAAGCCAATATTAATGTCGCCAACAAGGCCGGCAATACGCCTCTCCATAAGGCTGCTGAAAATGGCAATGCTCGATCAATATCAACTTTGGTTGACTTGAAAGCCAACATACACCAACGCAATCACGAGGGTGAAACCGCCCTACATCTCGCGGCACGAAATAATCATAAAGATGCTGTGCATGACTTGCTCATGCTGGGTGCAGATCCCAAAGTCAAAGACTTGCGCGGCAGAACAGCTAAGAAGCTGGCAAAAGCCACGCATGCTATGGCTGTACTTGCGACGATTGAAGAATTCTACAGCAAACAAAGTTTGCTGTGGAAGATCAAAGAAATGTTTTCTGGCTAACACACATTATCAGTCAGCGCTTCGATCATCATTAAAGATCTATTTTGGCGGCAGCGGTGCCGATAAATCTGGGGCCATTGGTTTGTCTGTCGGCACATCGGGTGTAGCTGTGGGCGCTTCGGGCACGGGCACAGGACCTGTCTGCAACTCCGCCGGTGGCAGGGCCTGCCGCAGCAATACAATACTGATGCGACGATTGCGTGAGTCTTTAGGATCATTTGGCACATAAGGATCACGATCTGCCAATCCAACAACGCGTGCAATCCTCTTCTCGTCTACACCAGCGTTGACCAACTCTTGGCGACTAGTGTTGGCTCGTTCGGTTGAAAGCCCCCAATTATCGCGACTAGATCCTGTCGAAAATGGATTAGCGTCGGTATGGCCGGTCACGGAAATATTATTCGGCAAGCGCGCTATGACGCGACCCACTAGTCGTAGCAAATCTCGCGCACGCTCGTAGGGTACGGCACCACCTGACGGAAACATTGAAAATTTATCATGATCAATGATTTGGATGCGCAGTCCTTCAGGCGTACGATCAACAACCAGTTGGTTAGCGAATTCACGTAGTTCCGGATTTGACAAAATCGCTTGCTTCAAAATGTCCTCGGCTTGTTGAAAACCCTGTTCTTCCCGCTTCATAGCTTCAGCTACGGCCTGCTCCTCGGTGGGCGCCGGCAGCGTCGCTTTTTCTGACTTGCTTTCAACTCCATTTAGACCGCCCGGCTTATCAGAATTAGATGTTGTACCGCCGTCGGCCGATTGTTCGTTCTTGCCTTTCGTTTCCTCTTCGCCCTCATCACCCTTGCCAACGGTGGGCACAGTAACATCTTCCGTCGATGGCGGTGTAAAGGCGGATATTTGCGCCCCGTCCGATGAGATTGTTTGGCCGCCGAAAACCCCTCCAGCTCCAGACTCTGATTTTGAAATGCTGGCGGGAGCAAAATAATCGGCGATACCCTTGCGCTCAACATCGGTCGTCACGTTGAGTAGCCACAACAAAAGAAAAAATGACATCATGGCCGTCACAAAGTCGGCATAGGCTACCTTCCAGGCACCACCATGATGGCCCGCATGATGGCCACCCTTTTTGCGACGAATAATGATAATCGGTTTATTATCTGGCCCGGCCATAATTTAATCCTCTATCACGCCGTTGGCGCCGGTAGCGCCTGTGTCGCTTCTTCAACCTCGGTAAAGGTTGGGCGGACATCTGTTAGGAGTGTTTTGCGAGCATATTCAATCGAGATCGACGGTGCGAAGCCCTGAAGATGTGCAAGGAGGCCGATTTTTAGACATTGAAAATACTTAGCTTCGGCCTCAAGCAGCTGTTTCAGTGAACTTGATACCGGACCTATAAAACCATAGGCCAGCCAGACACCCATAAATGTACCAACTAGCGCACCGGCAATTAAACGGCCCAAGACTTCCGGTGGTTCAGATATGGAGCCCATGGTATGAATAACACCGAGCACGGCGGCCACAATACCGATGGCCGGTAAACTGTCTGCGATAGTTTGTACAGCCGTAACAACAGCAGCTGTTTCGCTATGGTGTACTTCGATTTCTTCATCCATCAAAGCTTCAAGCTCATAAGGTTTGTCAGAACCCAAGGTGACCAGCCGTAGATAGTCGCAGAAAAAATCAACGGCATGATGATCTGATTGAAAGCCAGGAAATTGTTTGAAAATAGAGCTTTCATGAGGATTTTCAATGTGCTGTTCAAGCGAGAGCAAGCCTTTGGTTTTAGCCAGCTTGAAAATCATATATTGCATACAAAGAAGTTCAATATAGGAAGCCTTGTTGTAACGTTGTTTTTTAAACAATATTTTTAGAGAACCCATGGTGCGGCCCAAAACCACCTTGGGGTTGGCGATGATGAAGCCACCGGCTATCGTTCCGCCCATGATGACAAGCTCAAGCGGCGCCGCCTTCATCAACACTTCAAGATGGCCGCCCTCAAAGGTGTAGCCGCCGACGGTACAAGCGATAACGGTGATGAGGCCGATAATGAAATTCATGGACTTTTTGTGCCGATAACCAGAGGAGTGAAGGGCCGAAAACGGCCTATAGCCAAGCTTAAGATTGCCTTCCTTATCGTTAAAATGGCTTTAACGAGGGGTTAATTCAGGGTTAGGCGCTATATTTATATGTTCGAAGTCAATCATTCCCTTTTCAGGCACTGAATACTAACCTTCGCCTTCAACCTTTGAATTTTAGACCCCGAACGATGCCAACCCCCGATTCGCGCACTTTTCGACAAACGCTCGGTTGCTTTGCTACCGGCGTCACAGTCGTAACGACAACGAGCGGTGCAGGAGAGCCTGCCGGAATAACGATTAATTCATTTACTTCGGTCTCACTCGAACCGGCTCTTGTATTGTTTTGTCTCGAGCGCAAGGCCCATGTCTGGCCAATTTTTCGGGATGCTCAATATTTTGCCGTAAACATCCTGAGCGAAGAGCAAGAAGCCTTGTCGCGGCATTTTTCTCATGCCGCTCGGCATCCACTGAATATAGAAAAAATATGGAAAGATTCTGCCGCTGGGTGTCCTCTGATTAAGGGCACGTTGGGTTGGTTAGCCTGCAAAAAATCCACTGTCTATTCTGGCGGCGACCATGATATTTTTATCGGTGAGGTCGTTGATCTTCATAAAACTACCAGCAACCGCAAACCACTGCTTTATGTGCATGGGCGCTATCGGACCATGAAAGACTGAGTTTCAGACATTGCTCACCTATTCGAGCCAACGCAGAAATTGAATGGCCGCGCTATGTCATTGAAAATACAGAGAGGAAGCTAACGTTACTAGGCAGCGCGCTTAATGATATCGGCGTCGGCAAAGAACTCCAACACCTCGCCGACCCAGGCCCCAAGATCTTCACCGGTTGACGTTAGGAGATTGCCGTCAATTTCTTGGGATAAATCGCCGACATTGATCCCCGCTGTCTCCAGTCCAGTTCGGAGCTCAGGCGCCGCCGCCACGGTGCGCCCGGCAATATTGCTCACAAGTGCCAATAGACCGACACCCGAACCGATGGCCGCAACGGGTTTGTTGGCGTCCACGAAATGCCCAACAATGCGCCGGGTATGCAAATTTTGCTTGAGTTTATCTGTACTGCGCTCACCGCCAGGAAGGACAAGCATATCAAAATCTGATCCCAAGGCCTCACCGATAAGCGCATCAACATTGAAATAATGGCCCCAGCCATCACCTTGCCAGCCATTAACGACGCCTGTTTCTGAAGAGACAATACGTGCATGCGCCTTGGCTCTTACTAACGCTCGCTGAATTTCAGTCACCTGATTTTCGTCAAAACCATTGGCAGCAAGAATGGCGACGTTTTGATCTGCAAGCGTCAGGGGCATAAGTCATTTCTCCTTGGAATCTAAATAATAATACGGCGGCGTCAGAGCTTTCTGGCGTTGTCGCTTTCTCGTCATTGGGGAGTTGCAACCACAGCTGCATGAAAGACACGAAAGCCGCGGCTACGAACCAGTTAACTATGCCATACTCGGTAAGCCTTTGGGAACATTTGATTTACTTTCAGGTATCACTCATGCCACGGTGTTGCACGAAAGCAGCATATTACGGCGTAACTCAAGCTGCTAAAATTTTGCTTCTTTAATGGGAATTTAGCACTCCTGCACCGAAAGTAGCGTATGCGCACCACCTGGGAAATTGAAGATAACAACGCCATTCCCTCAGATCTTGTCCGTGAGCAAGATTTCATCATGCGTGTCAGGCGTCTCCATCGTCATGGTGCGCCACACCTTGTTGTTAACATCGTTCTCAGCGCGCTTGAATCGGTTTTACATAATCGCAGCCTGCTTGAAGCCGCCCAACAACGGCTCCAAGAATTCGCAAAAATAACCAACGGATATTACGCCGAAATGTCAAATGGCGACGTGTTTTTAGTTTGGGAAGAAAACGAAAAAGTGCACGCATTGCCCTCCCGCATCGTAACGGTAACTTTACCAGACGGTACTGAGGTCGATGATACAAGTAAATTTATACTAATTTATCACTTGCCAACCGGCTATACGCCCTTACGCGAGCGAACAAACCATTACATCGAAATTGCCCGCGCAGCAGCCGCCATCAACAACTCAGACGACGCCTCTCAAGCGCTGCATAGTGAAGCTGCACGTGGGCCCTTAACTGCCTGGAGTGTTAATCAGATCGAAAAGCTTTTGACAGAAATAGATCTGCGGCATTACGTACGCACACAATCGATATATGCCTACCTGCCAGAGGGGAAATGGCAGCCGATTATTGAAGAATACTTTGTAAGTTTTCAGGACTTGCGGCGGGAACGTTTTCCCAAACTTGAATTGATTACACCTGAGCACTTGTTCCTTGAACTCTGTCATGCGTTCGATGAACGCTTACTCTCTCAACTGACGATGCGCTCGGAAACTATTTCTGGGCGGGCTGTACATCTCAATTTATCAGTGGCGACCATAGTCGGTTCCATTTTCGCTCAATTTTGCCACAGCATTCCACGTCCGCGCCGCACGAATATCGGTTTTGAACTCCATCGTGGCGACTTGCTGCAAGACTTCCCTTTGACACTCAGTGCGATGATGACGTTACACCACGAAGGTTTTAAGGTAGCACTCGATAGTATAACACCCGATATGGTGAACTATTTGAACCTGGCCCTATTTGAAGCAGATTACATCAAACTCAATGTTTCAAAAGACCGCGCCGATCAACTCGCCGATCCTGCTATCATTCGCGGTCTCGCTAAAATTCCTCCTGAGAAGCTTATT
>JABDFY010000001.1 GCA_013286365.1 Alphaproteobacteria bacterium | reverse complement strand
ATCTTAGAAAAATGACGGTTACATAAAAAAACAAACATCCGACAGAAAATGAATACATCCAATCCGTTGGTACAAAAACAATATACCGCGTGGGCTTATCCCCAACCGATCGACGATATTGAACGTTGGCAAGCTCAAGGTGGCTATCAACCCGGTGATCCTTCGTTAGATCACGACATTATTTGGCCCGAACGTGCTTACAATCCCGATATTTCCATTTTAGTCGCCGGATGTGGCACCATAGAAGCCGCAATTGAAGCTTATAATAATCCCCGCGCTTCGGTTGTCGGTATCGATCTAAGCCCGACAAGCCTTGAATATGCAACTCGGCTCAAAAATAAACACGATCTTGCCAATCTCGAACTCTTGCAAATGGATTTACACAACGTTGCTTCCCTTAACCGAAAATTCGATTTAGTCATCAGTTTTGGCGTTCTCCACGCCCTTCCCTATCCGCAAACAGGGCTTATGTCCTTGGCAGAAGTCGTCAAAGACCATGGTGTCATTCACTTGATGCTGTACGGTAAATATATGCGCAGCGGCATTTATATGGTGCAAGAAGCCTTAAGGCTCATGGATATCAGTCAGACGCCCGAAGATGTTGCCTTCACCCGAAGTGTCATCGATGCCCTGCCTGCTCATCACGCGGCCCGCGCTTATATGAAAAATGCTCCCGATTTGGTGCACGACACTGGCATTGTCGATACTTTCTTACATAGACAAGATCGAGCCTATACGGTTCCAGAAATTCTTGAACTGGTCGATAAATGCAACCTTAATTTTCAAGGCTGGCTGGACAATTTGGATTATTACCCTGATGGCACATTGTCTCCTGATCATCCGCTTTATCAAAAGTTGGCAACATTGCCGCAACGGGAACAGTGGGCTGTTTATGAACTCTTAAGTCAATCCATTGGCTGCCATCGCTTTTTATTGCGCAAAAGAAATGGCGATGTGAACAAATACAAAATTGATTTTGATTACCCCACCTGCCTAAAAATGGTTCCATCTTATCGTCATTTTCTCAAGATTGAAGAAGGTAGAAACGGAACAATTCAGCTTAGTCGCGAATGGCATCGCCTTCAAATCGAAGGCTTGGAAAAAAAATTATTTTTATCTACCGATGGCACAACCACAATCGGCGAGATAATTTCTAAACAAGCATCCACATCACCTGGCGACGAAGAAAGGGCACGGCTATTCTTCAGGCGCATGTGGCGGCTGGGCCACTTCACCATGGCTAATTATACCGATAGATCTTAAAATTTACGCCGGCAAAAATGCTGACAAATTCTATTCAAGGCATGCCTGGGGTAAGAACCTGATAGTATAACATGACACCGGCATGCCCTTTAGGCGTTCCATCCACCATTATAAGCGACGTGCCCTCGCCAAATTCATCCTTCCAAGAAGTCACTCTCATCTCGCCGTCGCTTGTGATGATCTCGGAAGTCGAGGCGGTAAGGCTCATCGCGGATATCAAGGTTTTCTTAAATAACTCACCGTCAGGATCGGTTGCAGAGATTCCACAATTTTCTACGTGGTTCTTGGCGCCGTTGGCCTCCATGGCAATAAGCTCATATTGACCAGCCGTATCAGGAATAAACCACGATTTGTTATGCGAGAACTGTCCACCTGATTTTGATTGGCCTAATTCCTGATGTACAACCAGTTTCATCGCCGCAGCTTTCTGACTAATTTTGGCAAAGGTTGGCGGCTCGATGGTACAGATGTCCTTAAAGGCGGTTATGAGCGACACGTTCCGGTCAGCCGCATCCGCAGAAACCGAAGTTAGGAGTGCTAATCCAAAGGCAACACCCAAAAATTTCTTCATCAATTCCATTCTCATGTGTTTAACCTGCTTTCTTTACTAACATTCGACGTGCAGCCTCAAGGGCGCGATTGATCGCCGCGCGGCGGTAATCCCACTGCGGCTCAGCACTAGGGTCAATGATAATCATATCAGCATTGGCCTCAAAAAGAAGAATGTTGCCTTTCGCATCTATCCCGAAATCTATCCCAGCATAATCTAAACCTAATATTGTCTGGATGGATCGCAGAACTGTCATACCCTTTTGACCAAGCACATGCGGCATGTCATTCAAGAATTCTGCTTCCTCTGCTTGGTGTGCTGGTTGATCTTTCATGGCCGCAGAAAAATAGTGTACTTTCCATTGTTCAGAAATCGCGAGATGCAAAGGGTAGAGCTCGCCATTAATCATCATCACGCGATACTTGCGGGCGTATCCGTCTGGACCGAAGGCATTTAAGTATTCGATGGCCAACAATTCTTTGCCGGGCAACGTAGCCAAGGAAGATGAAATTTCTTCTGCATGATCCACACGCACAAAATGTTTACCGGTATGAAAACCTGGACGGCGCAGCAATAAAGGAAAGCTCAAACTGAAACCAGCCAGAAGGTTTGCCGCGTCTGATCCCTCCAATTTTTCACGTGGTAAAGTAACCACGCGTGGAACAACTACGTTTGGCAGCGCCTCTAGACGTTGCGCATTGGCCATCCGTCCGGTGGCAAGAACTGACGCTGGAGCGTTGATGATCGGCACAGTTGCGCCTTCTAGTAAGGTCTCTGCTGCTTCTAAATCTGCTTCTGAAACATCGGCATCGCCGATGATGTTAAAGATGAGCTTGTAACGCTCTAAAGAAATCGGCATAGGGCAGAATGCCGCAACTAATGTCGTAATCTCGAAGATGCGATCGTCAACGAGCCGTCGCCAAGGTAAATCACCACCCGCACTAGATACGATGAGCAGTATAGGTATGGGCTCTTCATGCCCGCGATAGGGCATTGTTTTCATGGGCTGGTTACGAAACCCTAACTCCCGGTGATAATGCATCCTTTCTTCATCACCCACCTCTTGATAAAGAGCGCTCAATCCTTGATGTGCCGCTGCGTTATCAGGGTTCAGCCGTAAGGCCATCTCATAATGTGTCTTGGCCTCTATGAGCTCACCCTTTATCAGCAATAAATTGGCGAGATTTACGTGCGTTAATGGTTTTTCGGGATGATGTGATACGGCGTTGGCATAGACAGTGCGGGCCGCATCATAATAACCGGCATCATAAAGCAATGTGCCAAAATTATTGAGCGTACCAAAATGTGTTGGTTCTTGGTGTAAGATTTCTAGATAACGCTTCTGGGCCAAAGCAATCTGCCCCAGCGATGCTAACAAACAAGCGCGTTGGAACTGTAGATCAATAACGTTCGGCTCCTTTGCCAGACGTTCTTCAACAGCTGCCAATGTTTTCTCCAATTCTCGCCTTGCACTTATTCCCATGCGTTGACCTTGTTGCTTTATGATAATTTATCCAGTCATTATAATTGACAATACCCGCCAACGGTCAAAACATGGCTCTGGCAGTGACGATTCTATATTAACAGGACAGCAGGCATGAACCGATATTTTGTAAGGGCAAGTATAGCCGCATTTTTCCTACTTTCCGGTTGTAGTTCCACGCATCACCACGACGATCAGACCGGTCAAAACTCACAAACCGGCCCCACGAGGATGCTGTTTAGCCCCAATGGTGAACCGCTCAATGGCGGACCCCTTGGGCGGCCCACCTGTGAGGATGCCATGACACATTGGTTTGACCGGGTTGATACCAATCACGACGGTTTCATCAGTCAAGATGAATTCATTGCTGATGCACAAATTCAGTTTCAGCGCATGGATATTGATAAAAATGGCTATCTGTTGGCCGAAGAACTGGATCGATTTCGTTTGCCCTATCAGCAAGAAAGTGCAAACAGTACATCGGCAAAGAACGCTGATAGTAATGATGAGCAGAAATCAGATCACTCCGCTGGCAAGCATGGAGGATCAAGTAACAGCAGCCACAGCAGTGATACAAGTTCAAGTGATCAACTTGACCCCGTAATGTCGGCCGATACAAAAAATGAATTCAAGGTCACGCCCGACGAATTCATGACCCAGGCCCATAATGTTTTCGCCGGACTTGATACCGAGCACAACGGTCTTCTGAGCCGCAAGGAAGTGCTTACATCATGTGAAGATAAACACCATTGAGTGTGTTCATCATTAAGTTTGTTTGCTGGCTGAACTTGTTGCCGCATATTATATAACGCTGATCTAACGCACATCTCATACCCACCCGACATTGACATGGGTACAATTGGGCATACCTTATAGTTTTGCCTTTCTAGTTATCGTCGTCATGACTATAAGAACAAACCATGAACATATCAACGGTGGGAAAAGCCGTCCAATGGTTATTCCTCGATCTCAATGCATTTTTTGCATCGTGTGAACAGCAAGAAGCCCCGGCCTTACGCGGTAAGCCTATTATTGTTGTGCAGACGGTGACGAATTCTGCCTGCACCATTGCCGCCAGCTATGAAGCCAAGCGCCTCGGCATCACGACTGGTACGCTGCTAAGAGACGCCAAACGGATCTGCCCTACTGTCATTCCGGTACAAGCCAAACACCGGCTCTACACCGATTATCACGAACGCATTTTGAAGGCTGTCGACACTTGCTTGCCAATTGAGAAGATTATTTCGATTGATGAAATGGCTTGCCGTCTTATGGGGCGTGAAAGACAAATTTTAACTGCACGTGAATTGGCCCTCAAGGTTAAACGTGCTTTGCACGAACAAGTTGGCGAATGTTTCAAATGTTCAATTGGTCTGGCACCTAATATCTTCTTGGGTAAGGTCGGCTCTGATATTCAGAAACCAGACGGCCTTGTTGTGATTACGGAAGACAATCTACCAGATGTTATTCTGCACCTGGAGCTGCAGGACGTCTACAGCATCGGACCGCGCATGGAGCAAAGACTTAACCGTGCGGGCATCCTCACAGTTGGAGATCTTTGGCAAGCCTCTTCCAACCGGCTGCGTCGTGTGTGGGGAGGTATCAATGGTGTATTATTTTACCAGATGCTGCATGGCGTCGATATTCTACCCCCAGCCTCACTACATGCGAAAAGCATGGGGCACCAGCACGTTTTGGAACCAGAGTTACGCACCAATGAAGGCGCTAGAAATTTTGCCCATCATCTCCTGACCAAGGCCGCCGAGCGCCTGCGACATAATGATTATTATTGCCGGCGGCTGGGACTGAATTTGTCATGGCTCGGCGATCTTGGCAGTTGGTGGGATGAAATCGATTTCCATGAAACCTGCGACACAGATTTTTTGCTTGCCCGACTGGAACAACTGTGGAGACGTGTGCCCCCTCTTAAACCTTTGGTTGTTAGTGTTGTTTTACTTGGACTTGTTCCAGCCGACCAGCATCAACCGGATTTGTTTGCCGTCAGCCCAAGACACCAAAAGCTTTCGCCACTGATCGACCAAATCAACAGTCGCTATGGACGTCATACCATAGGCTTCGGCCTCATACCGCCGAGGGTACGTGAATTCAAAGGCCATGCCGCGTTTCAAAGAGTGCCGGAGGATTGGGAGTTTTAATGTACCAAATAAAAGTTCAATTTCTGCCATGGAAATGGCATAATTTGTTTGCAATAATAAAATGGGTAAGCGTAAATCAATAAATCAAAAGGATACCAAAAATGAAAAATAATTTTTTGGCCATTTTATCAAGCGCAGTATTAAGCGCATTCATATTACCTTCACTGGCCACCATTTGTTTTGCCCAAGGATATGGCGATCACTGGCATGGCGATATCAACCATTTTCATGGCCATGATTTTGATCATTGGCGCGGCGGTAATTGGTTCCATGGACCTCATGGTGGACGAGACGGATGGTGGTGGATTGTCGACGGCGAGTGGTACTTTTATCCGGCGCCTGTTTATCCGTACCCCGACCCCTATGTGCCACCGACAGTCGTTGTGCAACCGGGAGCCGCCGTCCCTGGGGCACCTCAATATTTGTATTACTGTTCCCGTCCTGCCGGTTATTACCCTTATGTGTCGGAATGTTTAAGGCCGTGGCAGGCAGTGGTAGCAGCGCCAACAGCCCCCGCACCAACTATAGTTGTGCAGCAACCGCCCGTAGCGGCGCCCCCGCCAGCACCGGTTCCGATGCAACAAGGCTTAAGTCAGCGCGATATGGATTATCAGCAACTTAATGGCTTTGCTGGCGAGTTGGCTAATACTGATGTTCACGCACCACATGCAGCATCCAAGCTTCGTACTTTGCAAAAACATGTCGAGGCATTTCGCCAAGCACTTTTTCAAAGGACCTATAACGCTATGGATGTGTTGAGGAGCACCGAAGATCTGCAGCACAAGATCTCGGCAAAGAGAACTCTAGCCCTCAAGGGAGGAGCACCAACAGCCACCATTGCTCCAAGTGTACCAAGCGTAAGCCCTTCAGCAGCACCTCCCGCAACAACAACGTTGCCACCTGCAGCAGTGCCTCCGCCTGGGCAGTAATTTGGTGGCCGGGAAGCCTTTTTCACTTAGGAAATTGGTGGGTTATTCATAAAGAGACCCGTTGGGATGGTGGTCCCAACGGCCCTCACAAGGCACTGGATTTTCTGCAAAGAATGCGCCGGGCAGGCATGAGCCCGAATAGTGACATTTGGGCTTGATTATTTTCCTCATCGCCCATCATCTAGCCCTATGATTTATGACAAGGGTTCCCCCGATGAGTGACCATGTATTGCAACGTCTGTTATCTTTGATAACGGGTAAAAAAAATAACGCCGCCATACCTGCGCCTAAGATGTCTGTAGCGCTCGCAGAAATTGCACGGCTCGATGCTAACGCCGTCATAGAAAAACTTGACAGTCATGCCGATGGTTTATTGCCGGAAGAGGCTGAAATAAGACTTGAGAAATTTGGTAAGAACCTCATCGCCCGCGAGGAACACAAGAGCATACCACGGCAACTCGCCGAACGTCTGCTCAACCCCCTCAATGTCATGTTACTCGTTTTGGTGCTGATTAATTTCTTCGTTCTCGACGATATGGAATCGGGAACGATCGTCGGTATGATGGTTGTGCTTAGCGTATCGCTATCTTTTATTCAGGAATACAAATCGAATAACGCGGCCGAAAAACTTCGCGCCATGGTCAGCACAACGGCCACCGTAATGCGACAGATACAATCCGAAGCCGGACAGTTAGAGGGCTCGGAATCAAAGGAATCGCGTAAATCGGCGCGGCTTGAAATACCTATCAGTGAACTTGTCCCTGGCGATGTGATTTGGCTTTCCGCTGGCGATATCATTCCGGCCGATATCAGGCTGCTATCGGCACGCGATTTATTCATAAATCAGGCGGCACTAACCGGTGAATCGTTACCCAGCGAGAAGTTTCCTATCCTTGCGAATGATACGACAACGAACATGCTTGATCTCAACAACATATGCTTCATGGGTAGCCACGTCACAAGCGGCACGGCAAAAGCTATTGTCGTTCGAACGGGTACGCAAACATATTTTGGCACACTTGCACGATCAATCATCGGTCAGCGCGTCCGTACCAGTTTTGAAAAAGGTATTAACCGTTTCACCTGGTTGATGATCCGCTTCATGCTGGTCATGGTGCCTTTGGTGTTTATCATTAATGGCTTCACCAAAGGTAATTGGATGGAAGCCTTTATATTCGCAATGGCCGTCGCAGTTGGTCTGACGCCTGAGATGTTGCCGATGATTGTGACCGTCAATTTGAGTAAAGGCGCGCTAGCCATGTCGCGGAAGAAGGTAATCGTCAAACGACTCAACTCAATTCAAAACTTTGGTGCTATGGACATCTTGTGCACCGACAAAACCGGTACCTTAACGCAAGATAAAGTTATCATGAAGCGTTGTGTCAATCTAAATGGTGAGGATGGCGATGAAGTTTTACAGTATGCCTATCTCAACAGTTTCTATCAGTCTGGATTAAAGAATCTTCTCGATGTCGCTATCCTACAGCACGTTGAGGTACGCAAGGATTTAAGCCTTGATCGCTCGTATCAAAAAATTGACGAAATCCCCTTTGATTTTGTCCGTCGCCGCATGTCGGTCGTTGTGGCCAAGAACGAAGCCCAGCATATTCTTGTTTGCAAAGGTGCGGTTGAAGAAATACTTAGCATTTGCACGCGTGGTGAGTTGAATGGCCAAGCATTTGAACTCACGGCTGAACATCGCGAAGAGCAGGCACGCTTAACGCGCGATCTTAACGAAGACGGGTTTCGTGTCGTCGCTGTGGCCCATAAAGATATGCCACCATCACAATCTGTTTATACAGTGAAAGATGAATGTGAGCTTACACTAATCGGGTTCATAGCTTTCCTTGATCCACCCAAAGATAGTGCCGCTCAAGCAATTGCAGCGCTCGAGCGTTATGGCGTCAAAGTAAAAATTTTGACGGGTGACGGCGACATTGTGACCCGCAAAATCTGCCGCGAGGTCAATCTCGTTGTGGAAAACACCTTGCTTGGCAATGCGATTGAAGCCATGAGCGACGAAGAGTTATCGCGTCAAGTTGAACACACGACTGTCTTTGCCAAGCTTTCCCCGGCACAAAAGGCGCGGGTCATTGGCGCTTTGCACCGTAACGGCCATGTTGTCGGTTTTCTTGGTGATGGTATTAATGACGGCGCAGCGCTTAAGGCGGCCGATGTCGGCGTGTCAGTTGATACGGCCGTGGATATCGCGAAAGAGTCAGCCGATATTATTCTCTTGGAGAAAAGTCTGTTGGTCCTTGAGGAAGGCGTTCTGGAAGGGCGCAAGGTTTTTGGCAATATCACAAAATATATCCGTATGGGTGCCAGCTCTAACTTCGGCAATATGTTCAGTGTTCTTGGCGCAAGTGCCTGGCTACCGTTCTTACCGATGGCGCCAATTCAGGTTTTGACCAATAATTTACTCTATGATTTTTCGCAGACGGCTATTCCAACCGACCAAATTGACGATGAGTATCTGTTAAAACCAAGACAATGGAATATCGGCGATATCGCCAAGTTCATGATTATTTTGGGGCCGATTAGTTCGATATTTGATTATGTTACTTTTTTTGTGATGTATTACGGTTTTGGCGCCAATATCATCGAGAAAGCCCCGCTTTTTCAAACTGGGTGGTTTGTCGAATCGATTCTATCGCAAACACTCATCATCCATATCATTCGCACAAGTAAGTTACCCTTTATTGAAAGCCGAGCCAGTTTGCCACTCATACTGACGAGCTTAATCATTTGCGTGGTGGGTATCTGGCTCCCTTTCTCGCCATTCTCTTCCAGTCTTGGTTTTACAGTTCTGCCCTCCCTTTTCTGGCCTGCCGTTGCCCTCATTTTGTTTGCCTATTTTGTTTTGGCTCAGTTGGCAAAATTGTGGTTTATCCGGCGCTTTGGCTGGAATTAAGTCACAGTAAAGTCTTGTATTTTGCCACAAATTCGACACGAAGCGACAATAGTCTTAATTTAAGCAAATCAGCTAATCGGAGCCGCTCGGTAACCGGTCTGACAACAACTTAGTGAGGCACTCAACATGTTCAAATCCCACCAAACCGTATCTTTCGGTCTTGCTTTATCAGTTCTTCTTGGCGGTCTCGCCATTGCTAGCCCGGTTTTAGCGCAACAAGCGCAAGATACTGACACACCATATCCGCCACAATCGAGCCCTCTCGCAGAAACACCAGCGCCCGGTCAAAGCACGTCCGGTATGCATAAATCAATGCATCATCATGGCAACATGAAGGGTGAAGAAAAATTTGCTTCTGTTGAAGATCGTATTAAAACTCTCCATGAGAAGCTGCAAATTACCGCTTCTCAAGAAAATGAATTTAAGACGATGGCAGATACGATGCGTGACAACGAAAAAGCCATGCATGCCCTCATCAAAGAACGCCATGAGACTGGTGAAAACATGACGGCCATTGATGACCTTCAGTCGTATCAGAAAATTGCTGAAGAGCATGCCGAAGGTTTGGGCAAGCTCATTTCAGCTTTCACACCTCTCTATAACGATATGTCAGACGCACAGAAGAAGAATGCCGATATGGTATTCGGAACCTATGCTGGCCATCGTGACGAAGCCGGTGGGAAACACATGAAACACATGAAGAAGAGCACGAGCAGCGGCAACACAAACGAGTAAGGCAAGTCTAATATGTAACCCTGCCCAAGGAGGGCACAATGAGTACAACTTCGAAAAAGCTTGCAAAACTAGGCCATCAATTTGGCTTGTTTGCAATCGCGCTTACGTTGGTTACGACTATAGGAGCTATCGCGGCTCCTCAGGCACGGGCTGACGCTTGGCATGACCGTGGACGGCATGCCAGAGACTGGCATCATCGTTACTATGGACCAGGAGGTGTTTTGATTGCAGAACCACCGCCTGTTGTTTATGCGCCGGCACCCGTAGTTTATGCGCCGCCGCCACCTTCGCCAGGCATAAGCCTGATTGTTCCGCTACATATTCGGTAAGTGGTAGAATAAAAGCTTAAAAGGCCCCGCAAGGGGCCTTTTTTGTTATCTGCTAAATACGTGCCCGGACCTCAAGTCATTTCTTCCTTGCCAACATGATGCCATCGGCCACAGTTAATAGGCTGACATCGACACGTTGGTCATCACGTAACTTCAGGTTTAGTTCGCGTAAAGCCTTTGTATCCGGATCTTGGTCCGAAGGATCAATGACGGCACCGCCCCATAACATGTTATCGAATACAATGACGCCCCCTTGCCTGATGAGCCGGAGACAAGTTTCATAGTAAAGATCGTAGCCGGTTTTATCGGCATCGATAAAAGCAAGGTCAAAAGTTTCGCCTTTCTGATCTTTGAACAACTTTTCCAGTGTTTTCTGGGCGGGGCCTAAGTGTAATTCGATGCGACCCGCAAGTCCTGCTTCCTGCCAATAGCGGCGCGCTATGTTTGTCCATTCCTCACTCATATCGCAAGCAATAAGCCGACCGTCATCGGGTAAGGCCGCTGCCATGGCTAACGCGCTGTAGCCTGTGAAGGTTCCTATCTCAAGAATATTCTTTGCGTTAAGCAACCGCACAAGCAGAGCAAGAAAGGCTACCTGATCAGGTGTCGTTTGCATGACAGCTTCTGGCAACCGAGAAGTTTCTTGGCGCAAACGTTTTTGCAGTTGTGTCTCACGAGAGATAACTTCATTCACGTAACGTTCAAGGTCTGCTGAAATCAGGGGTGTTTTATTCATAGGCACTACCTCTGGCTGGCGTTACTACGCGACAGAAAAGACGGAAGGCGATCAAGTTTTGAGGGCGGATTTAGGCCGCTTGATCCCACTCTGGCGCCCAGGACGGATTAATGAGACGCTGAGTGCCGCTGATAGCTGCGATCGCTTCTAGATCCTTATTATCCAACTTGAAATCAAAAATTTCAAAATTCTGACGAGCATTTTTCTCGCTAGCCGCTTTCGGGATCGCGGCAACGCTTGGCTGCTCAATAAGCCATCTTAAAGCCACCTGACCCGGTGTTTTATCATATCTCTGACCAATATGCTTGAGTACCGGATGTTCGAGCAGTTTGCCACGCCCCAACGGGCTGTAGGCCGTTACAATAAGACCATGAAGACGCGCATAATCTAGAACTGGTTGCTGTGATAATGCGATATGATACTCAACTTGATTGCAAGCGATATCGGCGCCAATCTCTTCGATCGCCTGACGCATCAAGCGAACAGGGAAATTACTTACACCTATGGCCAAAGCTTTTCCTGCCTGGCGAAGCTCGGCCATCGCCTTAAGAGTTTCTGCCAGGGGAACGACCTTGGTTGGCCAATGCAACAAAAGCAGATCGACATAATCCATATGAAGTTTTTTTAGAGATTCTTCCGTTGATTTTATTACATTTTTTGCTGACGTGTTACTCATCCATATTTTTGTGGTAACGAACAACTCATCGCGCGCTACACCGGATTCAGCAATGGCGCGACCTACTTCAGCTTCATTCTCGTAGGCCTGCGCCGTATCTATATGTCGGTAACCGATATCAAGCGCCTTACGAACAGCCGTGCTGCAGGTATTCCCGTTAAGCTGCCATGTTCCAAAGCCTAAAGCTGGGACTTTAGTGCCCTTCATGTCTACATATTGCATAGCGCTTTCCTTTCCCTGCTCATCCAAGAATAACTACTAATCCAAAGATTATTTATATTTTGTGTTGAGATTGTGACAACAGACAAGTATGAGTAAAAGATAGTCCACAATAGAGTAACCACTGATGTCTCTCGCTTATCATAATGGCCAATTTATAGAGAAAAACCAAATTGCCATTAGCCCTTCGGATTTTGGCTTTGCACGTGGCGTTGCCCTCTACGAATTGGCGCGCATTTATGGTGGCGTACCTTTTAGAATTAATGACCACCTTGAACGTTTAGACTATGGTGTCCGAACACTTGGAATTTCGTGCCCTATCAGCCGCGCCGAGTTGCTTAGCGTGATTGGCAAGATTGTCGCTAAAAACAACTACACCCATAGCACTATTAAGATTTATTTGACAGCTGGTGAGTGCGCCCATCCTAGTGCGACAAGTTATGGTGCATCACACGGATTTACGCCGCACCTGATGATCATGGAAGAAGAATTGAATTATCAAAATCCTGAAGCCCCTTATGGCCTTGATCTTTATCAACGCGGGCAACGACTTAAATGTGTGCCCTATGAGCGCGAACTGCCTTATGTCAAATCAACCAACTACATGCTTGGTTATTATGCCGTCCGCCAAGTAGCCGGAAAAGATTGGGATGACATTCTCTTCATGCATCGTGATGGCTTTGTCACTGAAGCTACACGCAGTAATTTTTTCTGCGTAATCGATGGTGTTCTCTGTACACCAAAAGAAAATATGCTTTACGGCATAACACGCAAAGTGGTCCTTGAGCTCGCAGCAAAACTCAGCATTCCTATAGCCGAGCGCAATCTCAAACCGGCAGACATCATAAAAGCGAGCGAAGCCTTCACAACCAACAGTACAAATGAGTTGCTACCTACGCGTCAGATAGATAATTATGTGCTACCGACAACGATGGAAGGCAAGGTATTTAGTGCGCTGCGCAAAGCATTCAGCGCCTATTTAGCCGAATGCACCAAGCCGCTAGCAAAAGTAAGCTAAGCTATTTTTTTACCATCCTTGATTGCGGTGGTATTTTTGCCAGCTCCCAGGCCTTGTCAAACTGCGTGCTATACGCCTTCGCGATAGTCGGTGACGTTATCAATACGACTTTTGGCGATGGATCGGCCTCAAATGCAAAGATACCTACCGTATCACCGAATATATAATAAGGCACCGCCGGTGGCGTATTTTCGGGATGCCATCTATAATCAAAATATGTTGTCGCTATAAAATTAAAGTCACCCTCCTCAATGATGGCGCGTCCGACAATATCGTTTTTTTCGTGAACAAGCGTTTCCATTCTTTTTCTTTGAATGGCGGCAACTTCAGGCGCACATGCATCCAAGGGAGCCTCCGGAATCCCATTTTGTCGAATAATGCCTCCCGTTGACTGAGCAAATGCGTAAACGAGATCCCAAAACAACTTCATCCCGTCCCTGCCGTTCAAAACCTCGACACCTTCTGGGCGGCGGCGAACACCGTCGTTGTCGAGAAATTCGATCCCTTGGCTTTCAAGTACCATTCGTATGGATGACAAGATGCGGGGGTGAGGTCGCGTTGTGCCAAGTTTAATATTAGAGATGGATTGCGCCGCTACGCCACAGGCCAGGGCCAGATCTCGATTCTCCCAACACAGCAAACCGAGAGAGGCCCTGATCTGTGAAGCACTCGGAATTTGGCTTGCCATTTATTGCCCTTTTATTCTAAAGCGAAGATAATTTATCGTATACTAATAATATATATAATTATTTTATTCTACAACAAATTTTGTTGACTGATTTCCATTTAATTCCATAGAGTATTTCTTCGAAATCAACAGATGATGGGAAAAATGTCTTCAACACATTCAGCATCTAAAACCAAACCTATAAGAAATGACAATTTTGATGCAGCTTTTGGTGCGCTCAATAACATTTCGGGATCTACGCCAGAGCGTTGGATATGCAACCATCATGCTAATGGATCAGATATTGAAGCTTACGTGGTAGCTGATAACTGTCTTGAGGTCATTGCACAAACTCGCCAGACACAAAATATTGATGCCAAAGCCAACGCAAGTCTTATTGTTCGCGCAGTCAATGATTACGAAAAGCATCAGTCACTCATTGCAGAATTAATTAGTGCGCTAGAGCTGTGCCTCGCGAGTGACACCCTCAGCTGGGAAGCTGAACAAGAAGCAGAAATAGTCGTCGCTCGGGCGAAACAAATAGTTTAAATCAGAAGATGTCTAAACTTTTTTGACTTTGGTGCGCGGAGTAGCTGCTGTATGATCCCAAACGAAGTTAAAGAGTTTTCTTGTACTATCAGCAAATCGCTCATCATTAATTAATATTACTCTTTGTGGGTTATGCCAACTAATTAGCGCTAGTTTTGGTCCGTAGATATACAATGGATATTGTGAAAAATATCTATCTGGCAAAACATGGTATGTATCGAATGGCGGAATAAGCCCCGCATCATCTCCTCTAACTAGAAAGCGATGGGATATATTTGACTGTTTTCGTTTGCTTATCTGCTCTTGGATAAAGTCTAAACTTAAATCTTGAATGGCCATTTCTTCATCTTCATGTACGGCAAGAATCTCTCCACCAGTATCGCGGAGAGTGTAATATATGTCGTTAGCTAATTTTTTTCTTGCGTCGTCTCCTTCAATTATTTGCACCATGCGATCTTTCTTTCTTAATCCCGACGCAGGTAAAAATTCTAGACCTGCCTCTTCAAAAGCCTTCTCTATTGCCTCCAGTGTGTCTCGTTGAGCATCAACATGACCACGCTCGATCTTATTTATTCCGTTTATGGTCAGGCCAGTAATTCGAGCAAGATCGGCAGTTGACCAATCCAACATCCCTCGAGCTGCACGAATTTGTTCGGCGTTAATCATGTTTGCCCCCCATTTATTACAGCCAATCAATATTTCGTTGTTAACCTACTAAGAGTTGTAAAAAATCATATAGTAGGTTGATTTTCTACCATAATTTCAAATTATTAGTATGATTTTTTGTTTGACAAGCCAAATAGTAATAAATAATCATACTGTAAGTTGTATTTTTTAAAATTTGGTGAACTACATGGCGGCAGTACACACGTTAGCCAATAAGAAATCGGACAATAGAAAACATAATACAGAGCGGGGTTTTTCTGCTGTTCCCAATTCATCCTCACCTACTCGGTGGATTTGTAAGCACAATGTCGAAAGCTCAGATATAGAAGCTTACTCATTCACAACTGGCAGCCTTCAGATCATAGCTTCCACACGGAAAGCAAAAAATATCGATGCAAGGCAAAATGCTGAATACATCATACAAGCCGTAAATAATTATGATAAAAACTTAGCACTAATATCTGAGCTGATATGTGCACTGGACATGTGTTTAGCAAACGAACGACTAACATGGGAAGCTGAACAGGAAGCCGAAATTGTAGTTGCGCGTGCAAAAAGGATTAGCCGTTGAATTTACTACAACTCTTGCTTTGGCTTTAATATTTTTATGCCGGTAAAAAACATCACTTCCGAAGTCTTAAATCTCTCTAGGCTGTAATACTTATCATTTAAACTAAACACTGCCAATGCAGCATGCGAAGTGGATGAGCCTGAATCACCAGTAAACCCTATTTTCGCGATTCCACTTCTCTCCGCAACCATACGATATCCCTTGGGCGGCCTTTTCAATTTTGAATTTGTCCACAATACCCAACCTGTTTTTTTCCAGTCTGTTAACCAGAAGCGGCCGTATTTTCCAATTTTTTTTGTAACGAGTGTATAGCTTAGCCACTCGCATCTTTTGCCATTATAGTTTTCTAAATTATAAGCATCAATTCCAATTAGTTTAGCGACTAATCTACGATTAGATAGACCAATTAAGATATTTTGATTGAGTGCGAACATCAATAAACTCAGGCTACAGCCAAATTAGTATTTGCCGCGCAATTAGTTTTATCAATTCTAACATCTATTGAACACATATTAATACTTCTAGCAGGGCAGAACTTACGTTTAAAACTATCAAGTCCATCACTCTCAGATCCACCAAGATTTAGGTAATCCACCCCTTGATCACGAAGAGTTTTACAAGACTCTACTACCATAAAATCTGAAAGGCCTATTATGTCTATATTGCAGAAATTGACGAACAGATTGGCCGTCTTCTGCTGTCCATTAGAGACATCCCATAATGTTACCGCCTGCAATTTATTATCAATAAAGACCATCAGGCCAGAGAGTCCAAGGGTCCTTTCTGTACTCCAAGATATCAAGCACTCATAAGGATCATAAAGTGTCGTATATTCTTCATGGTCACTCGCATTATGCTTAGCCCATCGATGCAACAAGTTCTCTACAGCACGACTGTGACTAATCGCATCAAATGGTAAAATGTTTGTATTCGCGCTCCTAATTCGCCGAATTTTATTCCGGACTTTTGCGTATTTTTGACCCTCTAAATCAGCCGTCCTCTTTGTGGACAATATATGCACAGGAAATTTCCAGTCGAGAATTGATTCGATACATTCGTTGAAGACTATATGTCGCTGGCTAGTCAATAAGCCACTCTGTTTACTCTGTCGACTTGCATTTACTCTTGCAATAGATACGCCGAACGGTGGTACTGGAATACATTCTAATAAATCAGATATTAGGTCAAAGTCACATTCCCCCAATTGAGGAAATATCAAAATTCTGCCCGGGTAATTAGGGTGCCAACACACCAGAAGAAATGTATTGCGGCGTGAAAAAAGCCAGAGTCCATTTCTTCCTGTGAACATATAATATGCTGCAGAACTTAGATACGTATCAAGCTCTTCACAATTGGCTAATCTCGAATTTAAGTAAGCAACATTATTATCTGATATTCTGAGTACACCTTCTATCGATTCAAATTGATTTTCCCACTCTTCTCGCGAAGAAAGCGTATGAGAACCAATAAAATCGGCGCGCTTCTGTAACATGTAGCTTACCATATCACGCTACCGTCTCTGGAACAGTAGGGAGCTCTGAGCGATCCCAGACAAAATTAAAAAGACGTCTTACGCTTTCCGCAAATGCCTCATCATGAACAATGACACAGCGACGCGCCGGCGCCCACGAGACAAGGGCAAGTTTGGGGCCATAAATATATAGTGGAAACGGATTAAAATATTTTTCATCAACGCAACGATAACAATTTAATGGAACAGTAAAGTTGGTATCTCCTTTGCAAATTATCATGCGCTCTTTGACCTTAGCTTTATTTAGTCTTTCGATATGCGCTGTTAAAAATGCTTCGTCCAAATCTTCAATTGCTCGCTTTTCGTTAACCCCTGCAATCAACACCTCACTGCCGATATCTCGCATTGTCTCATAGACATCGTCGAGCAAAAGTCGGCCAGCATCTTTACCATCAAAGACCATCACCATTCGGTCCCTTATCCTAACTCCAGAACCAGGTAAAAATTCTACGCCTGCATCCTCAAATGCTTTTTGCAATGATTGGGAGGTTTCTGCTCGCGGAAACGTACTGCCGTTTTCGACGTTCTTAATCGTAGCTCGGGCGACACCAGATACATTGGCTAACGTCTCTTGAGACCAATCAAGTAGGGCTCTTGCCGCACGGACTTGTTTATTATCGAGCATAGTAATTTCTAAGTAGCTGTTATGGTTAATTGACTTAATAGTAGATATAGCCAATTTGGTCAATAACCAATTTATATGATAAAATGGATGAAATTTTATAACAAATTGGTGAATTAACCATAGTTTTTAATATACAGTTAACAGAATTAATGATAGATAGAGCGCGCTTCTGGGACGACCAGGACTATTGCGTACCTGTAACGATCAATTTCTTTAGGGGGATTAACAGTGGCTCGTAAACTAGAAACTCTAAATACTGACCATGAGAAAAACATGAACCTGCTCGGTCTAGCTCAAGAGAGCTTTGACCCGTCCTTAATTCGCATTAGCCGCTACACTGGTGACAAGGTATTCTGCCACGAGTTGCGCACACTTAATGAATTGGAACTAAATTCCATATACGCCTTACTAGCCTACGTTGCTGATAACCAGAATGTCGCCCAAGACACGGTTCAACACATTGTGACGGCGCAGTTTGGTGTTAATGACGTAACCAAGCTTCGCGAAAATGACTACGATTTTGCAATTCGTTTCTTGGTCGATTTGCGCCTAGATGAGATGCGCAATTAGTATGTCAAGGAAACCTACCATGGCTAAGTTGGCTGAAGTCAAGACGCTGACTTCGAAGAGTGTGCGCGATACTGCAACACCAACGCCTTGGTCTTGTAATCACCACAAGGATGGTTCAGATATCGAAGCCTATTGTGAGGCAACCGGTGACTGGGAAATCGTAGCTCAAACGCGGGCAGCACCATATGTAAATGCCAAAGCAAATGCTTCTTATATTGCACATGCCGTTAACGACTACGAAAGAATGATTGCAACAATATATGAACTTGTCGGTGCATTAGAACTCTGTCTCGAATCTGAAGATCTCTCTTGGGAAGCTGAACAAGAAGCCGAAATCGTCTGTGCCCGCGCCCACCAAGCGCTTTAACATGCTTCGCGGCGTGCCTTTTCTGAGCCTAATGTAATGAAAAGTAACCTGAAGCCATCGATAGATCTCAAGGAAGTCAGATTGGCTTATGATACGGCCGTGTATGGCATTAATGAGTACCGCACGTGGAAAAATAACGCCTTTATCGGCAGTTATCTTGGCCATGCGCGAATAGCCTATTTATCCATTCTCCGTCGCCGCGCTCTTGATGCCATTGAGGCCTATCGGCTGCTTCAATCGACTTCAAAACTGTAAAGAAAAACTCCGACTGTCCTTGAGGCATTTTACTTATAGAGGCTCATTTAGTCTATTCTTGTGCCACTCAAAGCTCGATAGAAAATAATTGCATTCTCTGTCTCATTTTGCCCTTTCTTCGCCGCAAAGTTGATATAAGCCGTGCATGTATCTCATTCTGTAAGGCGTGAACTATGCGATTGTGGTGGTTGCGGGCTGAACTGGTTGCACTTTTTGTTGGCGTTCCGGTTATTCTGTTCTTTTATGCAACGCGTTGGAATGTCCACGTCACTCTGTGGCTATTTGCGCTTTATTCCCTGTACTTTCTGATGCGCACGCCAGAATTTTCCTGGCGCACCCTATGGCAAGGGCTTGGCTGGCCCATGCGGCAGAGACAAATCGCTTTACTACGATTTATCGCCCTAGCTCCAGTTATAGTTGCCTTTACCTATTATCTTCTCCCCGAGAGATTATTCCGTTTCCCCATAGATCGACCAGGTTTTTGGATCGTCGTCATGGTGCTATATCCGCTCCTTTCGGTTGCACCACAGGAACTGGTGTTCCGTAGTTTCTTTTTCTCACGTTATAAAGATCTTCTCTCAGACAGAATCCTGATGATGACTTCAAACGCCCTGATATTTGGCTTTTCTCATATCATGCTTCACAATTGGATCGCCCCGTTGTTTTGTGCCATCGGGGGTTTACTTTTTGCTCATAGTTACTCTCAGCATCGCTCGCTGAAATGGGCGATCATCGAGCATGCGCTCTATGGCAACTTCTTGTTCACGGCAGGCCTTGGGTGGTATTTCTTCGTCCATGCGCCCCCAACCTAGCGTCTTGTTTTCGGCATAGAGGCATCGCTATAATAGCAAGATAAAGGATAGTAATGACTTTACCCAAACGCAGCCCAAAACCCGGACAGATGGATGATGCCGCTTTGCTAGCATCGGCCCGTAGCGTTCTATCGGCTGAGAGCACGGCCCTCAAAGCCCTTAGCGATCAGCTTGATGCCTCTTTCATTAAAGCAGTGCGGTTACTTGTAGCTTGCAAAGGCCGTTGTGTCGTAAGCGGAATGGGCAAAAGTGGCCATGTAGCGCGCAAAATTGCGGCAACTCTGGCTTCTACTGGCACCCCGGCTCTCTTTGTACATCCTGGCGAAGCAAGCCATGGTGATCTCGGCATGGTCGTACCGGACGATGTCGTTATAGCGCTTTCAAATTCAGGCGAAACAGCTGAACTGACCGATCTAGTAGCTTATACAAGACGCTTTTCCATCCCCCTTATTGCCATCACCCGAGGTGCGCAAAGTGCTTTGGCTGAGGCCTCTGACACAACCTTACTTTTG
Organism: Alphaproteobacteria bacterium; assembly: GCA_013286365.1. Taxonomy (GTDB): domain Bacteria; phylum Pseudomonadota; class Alphaproteobacteria; order UBA9219; family UBA9219; genus JABDFY01. The sequence continues at coordinate 97,456 of JABDFY010000001.1, read as the reverse complement.
CCCAATGCCGCCGAAGTATGTCCAATGGGTTTAGCGCCAACGACATCGACGACTATGATGATAGCGTTAGGTGACGCCTTGGCTGTAGCCGTACTTGAATGTAAAGGTTTCACGTCCGAAGATTTTCGTAATTTCCACCCCGGAGGAAAGATCGGCAAAATTTTGCTTCGGGTTAGTGATGTCATGCACGGCAGCGACGAATTACCGCTCGCCAAGGAAGCTGATCCGATGAGCCACGTCTTGGTAGTGATGACTGAAAAACGTTTTGGCTGCGCAGGCATTATCGATAGCAAGGGAATGCTGACGGGTATTATTACCGATGGTGATCTGCGTCGCAAAATGCAGAATGATTTGTTACAGAAGCCGGCTCAAACGATCATGACGCGAAATCCCATGGTAGCTACAACAAATATGTTGGCCGCCGAGGCACTTATGATACTCAATGATAAAAAACGCACACAACTTTTTGTCGTCGAAAATGGTAAACCTGTCGGTATTTTACACATCCATGATTTGCTTAAAGCAGGTATTGCCTAATTCCCGCCGGATTTGTCTAAACGAGTAGAGTCAACGCCATCCCGCCCGCCATGATGACAAAGCCGATGAGCTTTTGCATAACAGAGCCTTTATCGAGAGCCTCTTTTGTATGAAGTATTCCGAACCTACTAATAAATGCCATCATCATCAAAATAAAAAACGGTTGGAACTGAGCAACCAAGGTCACGTATGAGGCCTTGGTGAGCGACACAGAAAAATAGCCGAGAAAATTTGCCAAAAAACTCATGCCGGCCCCTAAAGCAACCAAAGGTAATATTTTCTTTAGTTTACGCATATCCGATTTAATCACTTTTGCTTGTCGTGGCGACAGCACGGTTACAAGAGTAAAGAGGGAGGTAGCCAACATAGTGTGAGTAAAACCATTAGCAAGACCCTCGCGATCAAATATCACCTTAGAGGTAACCGTAAATAGCGCGACCATAAAACCCGAGAGCGCCATCAATGCAGCCAACTTGTAATGAAATTTTTTGTGCTCGCGAGCATAGGATTGGAATATGGCACCAAAAACCGTTATGAAAAATCCGACATACCCCCATATTGAAAGCTGCTCCGCAATCAACAAATAAGCCAAGATCGGCGTTAGCGAGCGTCCCAAAGTAAATAAGCTGGTTACAACAGAAGAGTCGCCCTCTTCCATCGCCACATAATATGGCACGAGATAAAAGCCTTGTAATAGTCCGGTGATGATAATCCATCCCAATAATTCAGGTGACGGATTTGGCGGTGCCACGATCACATACAAAAAAATGGCGACCGGTATGGTAAAGAGCGCAACTATAAAATTTAGCGAAAAGGGGCTTTTAAACCAGCCTCGCACCAGATGGCTGTCGAGAATATTACAGCTTGCAAAACAAAGACGCGACAAGACACTTAGTAGAAACCACATTGATTACGTGTCCCTTCGAACCTTCTTGTTTTCGCTGATCAGCTTTTGGTTATTTTTTTCGCCAGCCTGTCAAATTCGATCAACGTCTCAATCAATTGCGGCAGCTGCTTCAAGGCTATCATATTCGGACCATCGGATGGTGCATGATCAGGGTCTTGATGTGTTTCTAAGAACACAGCGGCAACACCTACGGCAACGGCCGCACGCGCCAAAACGGGCACAAATTCTCGTTCGCCTCCACTTGTCTCGCCCTTACCCCCTGGTTGTTGCACAGAATGAGTAGCATCAAACACTACTGGGTAACCTGTCGCTGCCAATATCGGCAACGCTCGCATGTCTGAGACAAGCGTATTATAACCAAAACTTACGCCCCTTTCGCAGAGCAAGATGCGCTCATTACCTGTCGAAGCAATTTTCGCAGCAACATTTTTCATATCCCATGGTGCCAAAAACTGACCTTTTTTTACATTGATGGCCTTACCTGTGGCACCGGCAGCCAAAAGCAAATCCGTCTGACGGCAAAGGAAAGCTGGTATTTGCAATATGTCGGCCACGGCAGCGACAGGAGCGCATTGTTCAGCTGTATGGACATCCGTAATAACGGACAAACCCGATGTCTCGCGGATATCGGCAAATATTGGCAGTGCAGCATCTAGCCCAAGACCACGCTTAGTATTGACAGAAGTTCGATTGGCCTTATCAAATGATGTTTTGTAAATGATGCCGATTTTGAATTTATTCGCTATTTCTTTAAGCGCTGCACTCATCTCCAACGCATGCGCACGGGACTCGAGCTGACAGGGTCCGGCAATGATGGTCAGCGGCTTGTCATTACCGATTGTAAGTACGTCCCCTTTGGGTAAATCTATTTTTACATGTGTGGTCATTGAACAATACTTTTCGCTTCGCGTATTTGCCGCAAGCGATAGTTAATCCAACCCAATGGCAGGCTGGCAAAATAAAGCATGCTTGCCAAAGACAGCGTGAACCAAGGGTGCGTAGCTATACCGGCTATTAATAAGACTGCAGCCATCATAATCGGGGCAACCCATACAGGTGCAACACGCAAACCTTTCAGCGATAAAGTCGGCATGCGACTGACCATTAGTCCGCCTGCCATAAGAAGCCAGAAGGCAATAACCATTGGCGGCCACTGTACATCCGTTCCAAAAGCCAGCACAAGCATCAATGGCAGAAGTGCAAGACCAGCGCCTGCCGGTGCGGGCACTCCGGTGAAATAACTTTTTGCCCAGGCTGGCTGTGAATTATCTTCGAGCATTGTGTTAAAACGTGCGAGGCGCAGAGCCGAACACACAGCGTAAACCAATACAGAGATCCATCCGACATTTTTATCATCTTGTAAGGTCCATTGATACATAATGAAGCCAGGCGCCACACCAAAGCTAATGGCATCCGATAAACTATCAAGTTCGGCGCCAAATTTACTAGCTATGTTCAAAAGACGCGCCACCCGACCGTCAAGAACATCGAAGACAGCGGCGATAACAATTGCCATAACCGCTTCCTGCCATTTCTCCTGAAGAGCAAAGCGTATTCCGGTCAAACCGGAACAAAGTGAAAGTAGTGTCAACAAATTTGGCAAAAGCCGCGTTAAAGGTAAGTCCTTAACCCGAGCGCGTTCAAGATTTTCTGATGCAGGCATTTAGCGTACTTCCCCAATCCTACGCGCCTCAGTGGCTTGACAATCCGCTAGAACCGTTTCGCCCCCAAGCATATATTGCCCTATAGCCACAAGTGGTTGCAGACCAGGCGGCAGATAGATATCGGTACGACTGCCGAACCGTATTAAACCGTAGTGTTCGCCAGCTCTGAAACGATGTCCCTGCCCTGCCGTACAAACAATCCGCCTAGCAATCAGCCCAGCTATCTGCACAACGCCTAAAACTTGTCCCTGGCGCAAATGTTCGCCCAAGAGCTGTAATGCTACAGCCATGCGTTCATTGCTTTCGCTGGCTTTCTCCAGCGACGCATTGACAAATTTTCCTTTGCGGTAGTTTGTAGAAATAATAGTGCCGTCGGCAGGCATGCGATTGACATGCACGTCGAATATATTGAGAAAAATACTTATGCGAATGCGTGGCTCGTCACCGAAACCCAGAGCTGGCTCCGGCTTTACTTCCTTAATCGCCACAATTTTACCATCGGCAGGACTGACTATTAAGCCCGGTCGCACTGGCGTTATACGTACGGGATCCCGAAAAAAATAGGTACACCAAGCCGTCAGGATTATTCCTATGAAAAAAAACGGCCATCCGAAAAACGCAAAGACAACTGTCACGCCGCCGAAGATACCTATAAAAGGCCAACCTGCAGGATGAATATGACGTGTCATGGATTTCAAAGTCATGATTACACTCTTATATTAGTCACTTTGCGTTAGTCACTCTTGAGTCCTAAGCCAACTTTCCTTAACTCTCGAGGCACAGGTATAGTTCAGACACATGTTAAAGATACTCAGATAGATTGCAACCAATCTCATATTTTATGCGAAGACTATGAAATACTTCTATTCCAGCTAAAGCGCCCAACTTTAATGCAAATAAACAACTCTCATAAAATAACCCGTCATTTATGGATTATAAGATGCTCTACGCACTATACTCTAATGGTTTAGTTCGCTTGGAGAAAACTGGGGTATGATCTCACCTGGTATGGTCTCGTCCGTTGACATACTTTCGCCGGCACCCGCCACGAGCAAGCGGACTAGTTCTGCTCTGTCCCCAGCCGCGGGCATGCCAAGAAGCCATCCTTGATCATCCGCTTTCAGCAAAACTGACTTGCTGCTATCCGGTACAGTATTCTCAGGCCACTCAAAATGATAAGAGCGGCGATCGGCAACACCTCCACGTTCTTCCACTTCATCCAAGCGCAAGGTGCCAAGTTTTCTGTCTATGCCAAGTATCGAATAAATGTTCCAATAACCTTTGTTGTCGGTAATTGCCTTGCCAACAAGTTGTCGATCAGCGTAGAGCTGCACAAAACTTCCAGGCGACGCCATGCCTGCAAAGACAAACGGTTGTCCAACACGCGACCTGATAAGTGCAAGAAATAGATCACCCTCAAGTATTGTCGTGGGTGCCTGCAAGAGATCAAGCGGAACCGATGCACTGTCATCCTCTAGTTCCATCCAAATATAGGCGTCATCAGGCGCCTGTTCTGGCATAAATATTATGATCGTGCCGATTTGAACGACGACTTTGTCTTTTTCTTGAACCTGAAGGGACAAAATTTCTGGTACACGTCGGCGCCATTTATATTCAAAAGACAGTTTCCATTTGCCATACGCGCTTACAGACGCCTTTTCCAACACCTGGTCCTGATCACGTAGCTGAATTTCTGCGAGCGCGGGTGCCCAGCCAAATAATTCTAAATTTTCACTTTCAGTCTTGGCATTAACCACGCCCGCCGGGGCCTTTGACTGAGGTGTCTTCAAATAAGAAAACCCGTGGTAGCGATGCAGGCCTCTGGCTAATTCAAAGGCCACGAAGAGGCCTAGAATCAATAAGGCGGCGACGAGGAATCCCGTCACTAGATCTCTTCTATTTTCAGGGTACCAGCGCATTTTTTACCTCTTCTTTTGCCTCGCACAGAATCTTTTAACCAATTTGCGCTTAGATGGCTTGGGAGTATTTTGTCATGTCTTTCATCGATATCAAGCAGGGCCCGCCTTTGTCCATCAAATCAGTTTGCCTATATTGCGGTTCAGCCAACGGCGTGGCCGAAGGTTACAAAAAAACCGCGCGCGATATCAGCACCATGCTGGCGCAGCGTAGACTTAAAATTGTCTATGGCGGCGGTCATGTTGGTCTTATGGGCATTATCGCCGACGCCGCGATACTGGCAGGTACCCAAGTTATCGGCATTATTCCAGAACATATCAAGTCGCAGGAAATACAACATACCGGCTTAACCGAATTGCATGTTGTGCCCGATATGCATACACGTAAGCGCATGATGGTCGAACGGGCCGATGCATTTGTCATTCTGCCAGGTGGCCTGGGTACGCTCGATGAGACTTTTGAGATTTTAACCTGGAAGAAACTCAAATTACACAATAAGCCAATTATCATCTATAATCAGGATGGATATTGGGATCCTTTGCTCAAACTTATCGCCCATACCATCAAAGAAGGTTTTGCCCAACCAGGTGATGGCCTATTGTTCACTGTTGTGTCCAACCTTAACGAATTAAAAGATGCCATAGAGGCTGCTGCCAGCGTTCCAGCCATGGCTTCGAATACGGGCCGTATGTAAAAACGTTAATCCTTTTTCAATGCCTTTTGGCCGTATATACTCAGCGGTAGCTTCACTATTTCCCTTTTAAAGAGATCCCCATGACCAAGATCAAAGTCAAAAATCCGCTTGTCGAAATGGACGGCGACGAAATGACACGGATCATCTGGCAGATGATCAAAGATTGGCTCATCGTGCCATACTTGGATGTTGATCTAAAATATTACGATCTAGGAATTCAGGAGCGCGACCGTACGGATGATCGCATAACAGTTGACGCTGCCGAAGCTATCAAAAAATTTGGTGTCGGAGTTAAATGTGCGACAATTACGCCCGATGAAGCACGTGTGAAGGAATTCAGTCTTAAAAAAATGTGGAAGTCGCCAAATGGCACAATCCGTAACATTTTAAATGGTACAGTTTTCCGTGAGCCAATTCTGATCAGCAATGTTCCTCACTATGTGCCGCACTGGAAAAAGCCGATCGTTATCGCCCGCCATGCCTATGGTGATCAATATAAAGCGACAGACTTTAGAGTCCTTGGCCCCGGCACGCTGACCATCAGTTTCCAACCCTCCGATGGTGGCGCTGCGATTACGCACGAGGTGCATAAATATCCAGGCGCCGGCGTTGCTTTGGCTATGTATAACGAGGATGCCTCAATCCGCGGATTTGCCCAAGCATGCTTTAATTATGCGCTCATGCGACATTACCCTATGTACCTCTCGACCAAGAATACAATACTCAAGGCCTATGATGGACGTTTCAAAGATATATTCGCCGAAGTGTATGCGCAAGACTTCAAAAGCAAATTTGAGGGAGCAGGCATATCTTACGAGCATCGTTTAATCGATGACATGGTGGCGCAGTCGATACGCGACGAAGGCGGCTTCTTGTGGGCTTGCAAAAATTATGACGGTGATGTCCAGTCAGATTCAATTGCGCAAGGATTTGGTTCACTTGGCCTGATGACCTCAGTATTGTTGTCTCCTGATGGTAATACTATTGAAACAGAGGCCGCGCATGGCACAGTCACGCGGCACTACCGCGACCATCAAGCCGGCAAAGAAACTTCAACTAATCCCATTGCTTCGATCTTCGCATGGACACAGGCCTTGCAATATCGCGGCAAAATGGACAATACGCCTGACGTCATCAATTTCGGTAAAAAACTTGAACAAGTATGTGTCCAAACAGTCGAGCAAGGCCATATGACCAAAGACTTGGCGCTGCTCATTGGTCCCAAGCAACCATGGTTGAACACCAAGGCATTTTTAGCAAAGATAACCGAGAATCTAAAATCGGCGACGAAATAACATAAAAAAAAGGGGCCCCGATTTTCACCAAGACCCCTTTGCAATATATTGCCCTACCTATTCGGCACTTAATATTCTGTCCTACTTTAGTATCGCGTTACGGTTGGTAAGCGAAACTCGGCGCTCGTTTCATTGTCGCCAGCGCGCTGCTTTTTACCAACGTTTTGATAAGCAACACGCGCATGATCGATGCAGTAAGGCATGCCTTCGTGGGCTACACATCCGCAGAAACGGAAATCCGGTGAACGAGGATCGCCTATTGGCCAACGGCAATGACGTTCACCTGCTTTTGTTACCGCAATACCTTCTGTACGTTTTATATTATCGAGCGCACGAAGGTTGTCCCTATCGCCAGCTGACTTGACTGTGCTTGGCGGCATGGCAACCGGAGGAAGCGGACGCAACATGACGCGCTTCTTTGCCATCTTCGTGATCGGAACGACACCATCAGGTGCGCCCTGCATTTGCGCGCCTTCATCTTCACGCTTAATCGGTGATGGACGCGAGGAAAGTTTAAGGCGGTGAGCTTTGCCAATGACTGCGTTGCGCGTTAGTCCACCAAGGCGCTTGGCAATTTCGCTAGCGCTATAGCCATGACCCCACATGTCCTTGAGCATTTGTATTTTTTGCTCGGTCCAACTCATGTTTTGAAAACTCCCTGAGATTTCATTTGATTACACTAGAAGGCCAGTATTCAAAGCCAATTTCAGCCTCGAACCCGCGCCGATGAACGTTAACCATTCCATGCAAGATGTAGTAGCTAACAGATGATCTACATACCAGATGTGCCGAATCAATTCACCTATTACATGATGTTGTATGTATGGCTGATCAAACACCTAAATGTAGTTTTGTAACTCGTTGAATTCATAAAAACATAACAGCTTACCCACAGCTATAATTGCGGTTTTTATGGGGAGTTTTTTGACAATTCAACGGTCTTATCCACAACTTTTTAGAGAGAATTTTCTTTTGTGTAATAAAAATTCGTGGCATTAGAGCGACCAAATTTTAGCAACTCCAATTTTTCAAGGTCGTATTTTGGATTTTTCGCCTCACTTGTTGCCCAACGCTGCGATTGACGAGTTTCTCGCCAGGGATTTCTTGTCTCAGTACGCGCGCGCCTATTCGGCCAATCCAGCCTTGCAAGACCTAGTCCCTGAGGCGTTGCTAGAGAGACATTCCAGTGACGTTATCGGTGCCCTCGAAAGTTTCCCTGAAATTAGCGAGCTGATCACAAATTCCAGCCCTCTCGAGAGCCAAAGAATATTTCAGGCCATCATCCTTCTCTACGGAAGAGCCGACCAACAAAAACGTAAATTTACATCCGATCCCATCTATCTCCACGCCTTGGAAATCACTAATGAATTTCTAAACGTTTCAAAACAAATAGCGGAGACGTGTGGACTAACGTTGGAGGAAGTTTATGGGAAGGATATTCACGACGAAGTAATAGCCTTATTGCTGCATGATCTCATTGAAGATTGCAAAACGACGAAAGAACAAATTGTAAGAATATTCAATAAGAGGATTGCCGATAAAGTTGCAATTATGACAATTCCTGAAGAGCCTGATTTGCTTATGATGTATGAGGAAGTGACGAGAGAGATCACAAAAAGGGCGCGTCTTCCTCAGGCCAAAGTTGATCAGGTGTATCATGGGGAATTAGCGCCACAAGCTTTTCTCGATGGGCTTGGGCTCGTACAACGTACAAAGCTCAAGGGAGCCTTGAAGGAAGTGCATAAGAGCAAGTCCGCAAAATTATTGTCTTTCGCCCTCGCCGTAGGCAAGGGGATCGATAGCCGAGCTCCACTTGTTGAAGATGAAAGACATATTAGAGAAGGCGTCTTATTTGTTTGTACGGCGCCTATTATGAGAAGACTTAGAAAAACGACGAGGGCCAGCAAATCTTTTCCTCTTCTCTATCAAAAGGCCACTTCAAACTATACGAGCCGGTGCACCTATAACGAAGGGATAATTGCCCATATTCAAGAATTAGCTATCAGCTGCGAGGAGGCCGGCTATGACCCTCAAAAATATCTAGTCGCCATGCGCATACTGAGGGAACGTTTTGCTGTCGTCGACGAAAGCTATCTGGAAACCGTAGAGCAATCGAAGAAAAGAACCGTTCGTATCCAGTTTTGTCATGGCACAGTAGCTATTCGGCCCGACACGTGGAGCTTAAGAAGAGCCGCTCAAAGAAGAGTCGCTCAGAACAACATACACGAACTAAGAAATGCCGCTTAGCCGCGAGCTGGATAGCGCATTATTTAGTACGAGTTCGCTCATATCAGCATCAATTAGGATGCGGGCTGCGGATGGCCGTTTGTAAGTCACTGACAAACCGATTCTATCGGTTTAATCCTTCCTTAACTGAGTCAAACCGTGGCTGCCCCCTATTATTGCTATGATTTTACTTTAAACCAGAGAATAAGCTTTTTTTAACTGAAAAATGGTTTAAATCATGATGCTCAGGTTAAGTATGTAATGTTATTCGTGCTGCCTTCGGTCATCAATCTACATGGTGGGTTTCATGCCAACACGTTGGGATCATCTTCGGGTTAATAAAAATAAATTGATGTGTTTCATTTCTTCTAGAGCTTTGTCTTTACTCATCAGCACACTCGTAATCCTTTCTGGAATGGCGATGTCGGCACATGCAGCCACCAGCGGCGAGACGACAACCCAATCATCAGACGAGAATTCATCGGTCATGGGGTTTGTCACGCGTTCAAGTACGAACAGTGAAAGTGTAAGAAGATTAAATGAAATGGGCGTAGGCCAAACCTTCGTCTATAACGGCATTACTGGAACAATCCTTAAATACGACTCAGCCCAAGGAAAGCCGGGAGCCATGTCGGGTTTCGAGCTTCTCCCTCAATCAAGCATCTTTAGTGCAAATGATATCGGCTCGAGAAGCCATACATTTATCAGAATATTAGTACCTACATCGGGAAAGAGCGTTGTTCCGACTTCGCATAGTCAAGCGTTAGCCAACCTCGAAGAAGCTCGGGGTAACCCCAACTACAAACCACCCGGTAACTTTTCCATACTTGCCAACACACCGGCATCACTTGCCTGCGTCTATAACTTGGCGCCCCAACCTGTAAATCAACCAGCGGGTTGTAATCCCAACTTAACCTCTGTGAACCCCAGTGGCGGCGGCGGTGCTATTGCTCTTATAGATCCCTATGATGATCCAACGGCGGCGGTTGATTTAGCTTTTTTCTCTAAATATTTTGGACTCCCGGCCGCGAATTTTACCCTCGTTTACGCGGGCGGCCCGGCTCCTTATGTCTCCGGCACCAAACCTTCTTTTATGGGTGGCACTGATGTTGAGGAAGAAGCGCTGGACATCGAATGGGCCCACGCCATGGCTCCCTCGGCTAAGATATTTTTAGTCGAGGCCCAGAATAACCAATTGGCGAATATTCTGACGGCAATTCAGGCCGCTCAATATCTCGTGTCTCAAAATGGCGGTGGACAAATATCCATGAGCTTCGGCTTTGGTGATTTTGTCGGCGAGACAACCGTCGATCCAGTTTTAGCTGCAGCACCTGCAAACGTAGTTCAACTCGCCAGCGCAGGGGATACAGGTAGCCAGGTAAATTGGCCTTCTGCATCTCCCTATGCCATATCGGTTGGTGGTACTTCTTTTAATCGCGATGGCTCTGGAAATTTCATCAATGAGACGACTTGGAGCGACACCGGCGGCGGATTATCGACGCAAGAATTAAGGCCTACCTTTCAAAACATAACTTCTGTCGAAGCTGTAGTTGGAACAGCGCGAGGCACCCCAGATTTTTCTATGTTGGCAGACCCTGATACGGGCGTCGTTATATACCAGGGCGGTCAATGGATAATTGTTGGCGGAACGAGCTTGTCTTCACCACTTTTGGCAGGACTTCTCAATCTCAGCGACAGCGCTAACAGTAGCTTCTCCTCCCAATCCCAAACAATCCAAACACTGTATGAAAACGGTTTCAAAGGTGTCGATACAAACGATATCACAACGGGTAGTTGTGGAGCCAATAGCGCCATGCTTGGCTATGATTTGTGTACAGGTTGGGGAAGTATTAATTCTGCCCCCTACGTGGCCACATCCGTATCATGCGCACCTAATGGAAAAGTACTCGGCGGTGCCGTATCGCCTAACTGCGTAGTAAACACGCAGACCCCCATAGACGCTGGCAGACCCGTTCGCAGGTATTAAACCCGAACGATGCAAGAGAGCCGTATCTATTTAGTCTAATGATATAGGCATCATAGGGTGCGGCGTTTTTCAAATGCCTCAAATTTCCTATTATGAACCAAACAAAGCTTAGCGCTAGAATGGCCTTTAATCTCATCCCGGCAAGCCATCGCCTCATGGCTGTCCTCAACAATGGTGTAGCATGCCTAAATCTGTATCTGCTCACGCGCTGGATACTTTAGTCACCCTTGGCGTGTTGCCCAAAGCAACCCCTGAACTTCGTGCTGTCGCCGCTCAATTTGCTGTATCGATCACCCCGGCCATGCTGGCGCTGATTAATCCAGCTGACAGCGATGATCCAATTGCCGCCCAATTTGTGCCCTCGATCGACGAGCTATCCGTTCGCGAAGATGAACGTCTAGATCCAATTGGCGACGATATACATAGCCCTGTGACAGGTGTTGTCCATCGCTATCCCGATCGTGCGTTGTTAAAACTTCTTTTAAGATGCCCTGTATACTGCAGATTTTGTTTTCGGCGTGAGCAGCTCGGTCATGATGAGGGCATGCTTTCAGCCGAAGCCCTTAGTCAGGCTTTGGCTTACATTAAAAATCACACTGAAATATGGGAAGTTATTCTAACAGGTGGCGACCCCCTCATGTTGTCAGATCGACGTCTTTCAGAGACAATCTCGCAACTCAATAACATTGATCATATCAAGGTGCTTCGTATCCACACACGCGTACCCGTCGTAGATCCTGAACGCATAACACATGAATTCATATCCATTCTGCGCGGGCGTTTGCCTGTTTACGTACTCCTTCACTGTAATCATGCTCGCGAATTTACCCCTGACGCTCGTGCATCCTGTGCGCGCCTCATCGATGCCGGCATACCCATGCTGTCGCAAAGCGTTCTGCTTCGAGGCATAAATGATACCCCTGAAAGTCTAGAAAGTTTGATGCGAACCCTCGTTGAGAACCGTATCAAGCCGCATTATCTTCATCATGGTGATCTTGCTCGCGGTACAAGTCATTTTCGTGTGCCCATTGCCAAAGGCCAAGAGCTATTACGCTCTATGCGGGGCAAGTTATCGGGCCTTTGCCAGCCAACTTATATGCTCGATTTACCTGGCGGCTATGGCAAGGCTCCTATAGGTCCTCAGTTTGCCATAGAAAACGACGACGGGTGGCTGGTAGAGGATTTCCACGGACATAAGCACAGCTACACTGATGTCGCAGCGATTTCGCCAAAGGTTAAGGATGCCTAAGTCGATCTCTTGGTATTATCGTCCTATTTCTACACCCTGGGTAAAGAGCTGGACACCATTTATACTGCTCATTTGTGCAGTTTTTGCGACGTATTCAAATGTTTACGGCAATGCATTCGTTTACGACGATGAGAGCCTTATTGTTTCTAATCAATTTCTACGTAGCTGGCATTATCTCGGCACTCTCTTTATTTCCTCAACAACGGCAGGCGATAATGTCGTCAGCACTTACTACCGCCCACTTCAAATTTTAGTGTATCTGATTATTTTTCAGATCGCTTCTCTTTCTCAATTCGCCTTCCATATCGTCAATATTAGCCTGCATGCGGCTAATAGTTGTTTGGTGTACAAGCTGGGACGCAAATTGAATTTTATTCCATTGGCAGCCTTTTTGGGCGCCCTTCTCTGGGCTCTTCATCCCCTACAGACCGAATCCGTCACTTACATGAGCGCAACTACAGAAACGCTTTATACGTTATTCTGTTTGCTGGGCATCAATGTATTGCTACCCGACTTTACGCCACGTCGTACTATCGCCGCGGCTATATTCATGACGCTCGGATTGGTTAGCAAAGAATCGGCGATCATTTTTCCTCTCCTTGCCATGAGCTGTACATATTTATTGAGTAAAAAAAGATTTGATCTGAAATCATATTTTTATACCTGGCCTCTATGGTTGATAGCCGCCTGCTATATAGCCTTACGGTTCAGCCTATCCGTTCATGGCCTCGAGCCATCAAGTCATGATAATTTATATAATTTGGACTATAGCCCATTCGCTATTCTCTCGGCGTACTTTGGATTGTTCTTGTGGCCAAGCAAACTTCATATGGAGCATGACTTTTCTACTATCCCTCAAATTGCCAATGTTGGCGTCATCACGGGATTTGCCCTTATCAGTGTTGCTACGGCCCAACTTTTACGGCGCCAAAGCAAAAATTCTCTGCCCCTGAGCTGGGCCCTCCTTTGGTTTGCCTCTACCTACTTGCTTTTGATCTGTGCTGGCGATGTACTCTACGAGCATTGGATGTATTTGCCCTCGATAGGCCTTTGTCTCGGGCTTATGCAGGCGAGTGCTGCGTATCTCGAACAGCAACGCGTATCGAAACTCGCGTCTTTAGGCCTCGCTTTGGCCTTATCTCTGGCCCTAATTTTTGCGGTACTAACCCATGAACAAAATAGGGTGTGGCACGACGCCATATCGCTTTACACAAATACATTTCTGAACGGAGAAGATGCTCCGAAACAGCATGCTAATCTTGGGGAATATTACACCCAACATGGTGATTACGAAAAAGCAGTTGTTGAATACAATCTTGCCATCAAGCTCGCCCATAATGCAGCGCACCCCAGCATTCAAATGGCAACCGCACATACTGATTTGGCACTCACCATGCTTATGATGCCTAATAGCAAGCAAAATACCAAGGCAACGTTAGCGGAACTTCAAGAGGCCTTGGCGATCGATCCAAATTCTTATCGGACATTGCAGGCTCTAAGCAATTTTTACAATTCCCATGGCGATAAAAACCAAGCCACACTTTATCGAAAGCGCGCCGAGGAATTAAGCAGAAGTTTCATGACAACGCCGAACGCGGTCTCGCCATAAGCATTCCATCGTCAAATACCATCTCTTTTTTTGTCAATAGAGCTCCTTCTGGTGAGACCTGTTATTATTATTTTGTGCACAAAATATAAATTATTTACCTGATATGCCTTAGATAATTATGCGATAACGAAAAATAAAGCATATATGTTAGGAATGCCTTCGTGAATTACCAATAGAATTTATCCCATGCCGATCACTTAAATTGCCAGAGATTTCAACGGTAATCGTGATCACAGGCCAACCCAGGCCTACAGAGGCTAACCTCGTCACGGCAGAAATCGAAGTCGGCAGACTATTTCCCATGGCCGTGATACAAGATCTTCTTGCCGAGGACACGCATTACAATGAAAGAGTGAAGAGAAGTCATGAGAACTATTTGGGCTCTGTCATCTATGCACTCGGAAAAGAAGGAAAAGACGCGCTAGGCAAACCCTTAGAGGGGGATGCACTCAACACAATTATTCGTGAAAAAATAGAGTTATGGCAACCAGAACATCAGGCTCTATCAAAAATTCCAGATGGTGAAAAATCTCTGGGGCAATCCAGGCGACAGAAGCGACTTGCATCGCAATTAGGCCCGCTTATAATTTATTTATCTGGATCCGAGACTACCTACCTTCCACCTTCGAATAAAAGAGAAGCTCTGTTGGCTGTGGAACAACAGCTTATAGAAAAAATGTTAAGCGCTGGCGTTGCTGACCCTTATGAAACCATTGAAACTTCGTTCAAACGGCCTCGCCATAGTGCCGATGGCACTACAACCGTGCAAGGCCCGGACCCAGCACTTCCCGTATTAGAGCTGTAATTCGCGTCATTATAGATAATCCCAATTTTCTCACCTGATATAATAAATATGGATAAATGCCTATTGATGACGCCAATAATTACTTCATCCTCCATATCTCATATGCCGGCCTTCAAAGAGACCCAAACCCGAAGACATATTAACCAAAGAAATTCCTATACATTCAACATCTCCTAGCTATCTTAGATGCGGCACTCAGCTATGGAATGCACTATTGTATGCTGGATATTTAGAATTAAGGATAAACGAATGGCTGTAACTGCAAGATTGCGAAGACCATGGGCGTTTATGCGTGTGGGGGCATATAAAGCTATATGCCTACTCAATGAGGCTATTTATGAAAATGCAGCTATGCGAGGAGTTGCTAGTATCCGTCCAGGACTTAGAGAACAAGCGGCCCTATGGAGAAAAAAAGCTTCGGACACTCGATGGCCAACAGCAAGACCGCGCTGACATTAGCACCAGTTGTTCGGTATAGTTGATTTTGAGAGATAGACGCGATCCTTTAAACATCTTTTATAAGTGTAACAATAATGGGTACAAAACTTCTTCCTTTGTTGGCCGTAATATTATGTTTGTTTGCCTTTACCGGTCTTAGCCGAACCGCTTTCGCTGAAGATGATCTATTTTTTAAAAAGCTAGAATCCAATCCGGCCGTAAAAGGAGCTATTACGTCCAGAACCAAAGCAGGTGAAAGATGTGAGAAGATTTCGCCTAAGAAAACAAACAGCCATTATGACGAAAAGTACCAGGCCTTGGTTTTCAAGACTTCCATTTCCTGTTGGCTCGAAGCAACCGATGATGACGGAGGCGGTATTGTAACCACAATTCTGATTACGGGACAATTTCTTGATGGAGAAATATTAATCCGCGAGATTGATTTTTCATATGCCGGCTAATGAATTCCTGAAGCAAGCACCCTAGCTGTTCAATTAACGTTTTAATTTAGTTGGCCAAAGCCGATATTTGTCGGGCAATTCTCTTGGCATACCAAGCACTAATGCTTTGAATACAAGAAGTGCTTTGATTGTATCGAAAGGCTTAACCGTTTATCGTACTGAAAATATTGGGACTTTGCGCCCCACAACTTTTGCATATGAAAACAAGAAAACGGATTTGTTTGCGAAAATAAATACTTCTGTTAGCTTAACCCAATATCGATTTTTTTACTCAAATATAGATTTTAGAACATGACATATAGACATTCCATTCTAAATTATGCAGCTGTCTTGGCAACCCTAGCTCCAGCTCCAGGAGCATTAGCACAATCTAGCTCAGATAATTTTACTCCTTTCACTGTCATAGAAGAATATGATCAGAAAAGGCCTCCCTTACCACCCCATGCCTTCAATCCAACTACTGACATTGTGCATACGACGTTCATAACTAAATGTGAGGGAGGTAGTACCTACAAATTTAGGGCGACAGCTGTTTCCCTCTCACTCAGAAGCGACAGCCTAGGAGCAAGAAATGCCGAAGGTTACGTGAAATCTACGACTGCCGTTCTCAGCCCCGATGGCACACCGCGAATGACCGTAGATTTAGTAGGGCAAAGTGCTGATGGCTCAGACAAAGAAGTAGGTACCCTCAAACTTGTCGACGGCCCCACTTTCATGGTCATAGCATCTCAAGATCAAGAACAGAAGGATCCCACATATACTGTGATTGACCCTGATGGGAAACGTAATGATAAACTATCGGCTCAAATTACTTATGGTGCAAAAGGCGCAACCCGGGGACAACCGTCTAGCAGATCCGACGCATGCTCGATAATTCTCGATCATCCAATGAGACCTGCCGAAGCATTAAAAGACCATCCACCGCCAGGCCTCATACCTGACACTTACTATATAACGATCAGATATGGCGGCTAGTCCAAAACTCTACGCACTGGGTACTGTGTCCAAAATCTAAATAATTACAAATTCATAGTATCGCGAATAGATTTCACGAACGAAAAGCCTAGTTAGCTTGGGAAAGTTAGAGTTAAAGTTGCGGAGGAGACAGTATTCGGAAGTTAATATTCTGCCTTTTCCGAAATGGCCAGAAATTTCATTCTTCAGAAGATTTTCTGTAGCGATGACTTAACAACATGTGGTTTTCATCAAAACGCGACAACGGCGATATCGCTTTGGATTTTAAGTGGCGCGCCCGAAGAGATTCGAACTCCTAACCTTCTGATCCGTAGTCAGATGCTCTATCCAGTTGAGCTACGGGCGCTGTGTATTTGGAAAGGCGGGCAACCTAGCTAAAAACACCCTAAAAAGCAAAGAGTTTGCTCGAAATCCAATCCTTCTTCCTTAGGACTACCTTTAACACCACTTCCCTGCTAGAAACACGCGTTTTTTAGCTACATCAGAGATATCCGTGATTAACCAACTAACACCACCTATTCCCCTTCTCTCAGTGGTCATCCCACTTTTGAATGAATCTGGAAATGTGCAACCGCTCATCGCCGAAATCACGGCTGCACTTCAGGCCTATGCTCCGATTAGCGATGGGTTTGAGATTATTTGTGTCGATGATGGAAGTAGCGACGCGACATCCGAAGAAGTTAAACAGGCACAAATAGAAAATGGTCATGTACGGCTAATCCGGCACCCCAAGAGACTAGGCATGAGCGGTGCACTACGTAATGGCATCCGCCGTGCTCATGCCACCTGGGTTATGACTATTGACGGAGACCGTCAAAATGATCCTTCCGATGCACCAAGATTACTCGATCTCGCTTGGACAAAAGGCCGTGAACGAAAGGTGCTCGTCGCGGGTATTCGCGTCAACCGGCAGGACACGCCCAGCAAGCGCTGGGCGAGCCGGATTGCTAATAAAATACGTAAGACACTGCTCAACGATAATTGCCCCGATACAGGCTGTAGCTTGAAGGTGTTTCAGCGCGATGCCTACCTGGAGCTTCCGTTTTTCAATGGCTTACACCGCTTTATGCCCGCCCTATTTAAGCTCTATGGTCATGAGACAATCTTCACACCCGTCAATGATAGGCCGCGTCAACACGGGGTTTCTAAGTCAGATTTTGCGGGTCGGGCCATAAAAGGGCTGTTTGATCTCATGGGCGTCATATGGCTCATACGGCGCACGCCCGTGCCCGAAAGAGGATCTGAATAATCAGCCGTGTCCCTAATAGACCTCAAAGCAGGGCAAACTAACGCTTTGGTTAAACAAGAGATTTGATAAAATCACGGCTTTAATCCTTGACATTCCGGTGTGTTTTAGCCAAAAACGCCCGTCCGCGATGATGTACGAGAGAGCAGTCACGGTTGCCCGTAACGTAGAGCTATCGCGCCCACAAAAATAAGGAATTATAAAAATGTTCGCAGTCGTTAAGACCGGCGGCAAGCAATATAAAGTTGCCCAAGGCGATGTTATTCAAGTTGAAAAGCTACCTATAGAAGCGGGTAAGTCGATCGAGCTCAGCGAAGTTTTAATGCTGTGCGACAACGGCAATGTCACTGTTGGCGCACCTACTATTGCTGGCGCAAAGATTACGGCAGAAGTTGTTGCGCAAGATCGCACCGGCAAACTGATCGTGTTCAAGAAAAAACGCCGTCAGAATTACCGTCGCAAAAAACATCATCGCCAGGAATTTACCGTACTCAAAATCACGGCGATAAAAGCTTAAGTTTTAGGAGTCTATCATGGCACATAAAAAAGCAGGTGGTTCATCACGTAACGGTCGCGATACAGCAGGCCGCCGTCTTGGTGTTAAGTTGTTCGGTGGCGAAGAAGCCAAGGGTGGCGCTATCATTATTCGCCAGCGCGGCACCAAATACCATCCAGGAGCCAACACTGGCATGGGCCGTGATCATTCCATATTTGCCAAAATTGACGGCACGGTAAAATTTCGCGAAACCGGCGGCAAGATGTATGTGTCGATAGATACAAAAGCGGCAGCGAAGTAACGCCAAGCTTTTTTCACATTTATGTCATTCCCGCCCAAAACGCGGGATCAAACGGCCCGCGGCGCGGGCCGTATGACTTTTAGGGCCGTAATAATATGAAGTTTCTCGATCAAGCCAAAATCTACGTCAAAAGCGGTCATGGCGGACCTGGATGCGTCAGCTTTCGACGTGAAAAATACATCGAATATGGTGGCCCTGACGGCGGCAATGGCGGCAAAGGCGGCGATGTAATTTTTGAGGCCGCGACTAATCTTAATACCCTGATCGATTATCGTTATCAGCAACATCACGAAGCAACTGATGGTCGAGGTGGTGCTGGGCGCAACCGCACTGGTGCTGATGGAAAAAATCGTGTTTTGCGTGTACCCATAGGCACACAAGTACTCGATGAAGACAAGGGATCTGTTGTACTCGATCTGACGGAGCCAGGCCAACGCGTTGTATTTCTTAAAGGTGGCGACGGTGGCTTTGGTAATGCTCATTACAAATCATCTACCAATCAGGCACCCCGCCATTTTACACCCGGCTACCCTGGTGAAGAGCGCGAAATTTGGTTGCGTTTAAAACTAATAGCGGACGCCGGATTAATCGGATTACCTAACGCCGGCAAATCGACATTTCTCGCTTCTTGCACGGCTGCCAAACCAAAGATTGCCAATTATCCCTTCACAACACTCTCGCCCAATCTTGGTGTCGTTCGACTGGGCGGAAGGCGCGATGGCATGACATTTGTTTTAGCTGACATCCCGGGTCTTATCGAAGGCGCCCACGAGGGTCATGGCTTGGGTGACCGGTTTCTTGGCCATGTCGAGCGCACCCATGTAATGCTTCATCTTGTCGATGGCACGGACGAAAACGTCGTACAGAACTATAAAACAGTGCGTGCAGAACTTAAAGCCTACGGGCAAGGCCTAGTCCGTAAGCCCGAGATTATCGTCCTCAATAAATGTGATGCTTTGGATGCTGTAACTATCAAACGCAAAATTGCAGCATTGAAAAAAATTAGCAAAAAACCGGTTTATCCGATGTCAGCCGTCACTAAATCAGGGGTACAGGCCGTACTGCAGCTGTTGGCGCAAAGGGTAACCAAGGCCCGCGCTTAAGTTCATCGATGGCCAATTGCCACTGGGCTTTAACTGCTCTCTCCGAGAACGTATGTCTTATTGTTGATCGAGCCTCTCTGAAATACCTTCTGGAAACATGAGGATAATTATCTATTGTTTTACCCAAGGCTTCGGCAATCCGTTCGGCCGTTATCTGACCATCGGCGTCGAGCATTATTTTGGTCATGTTCTCGCCGTCACGACCGTAATCAATCACAGGACCCACATTGGGTGCAACCACGGGCATTCCCATAGCCCATGCTCTGAACACTGAGCTAAAATTACCTCGCTGGCTAGCTTCGACATAAATATGTGACCGCTTCATCAAGTCATCGAGGTCATTCTGTTCACGAATGAATCCCTTCCATATGATCCTGTCGCAATCAAAAAAATTATTTATGTCGTCAATTTTATGCATAACCTCGCTAAACTGCTCCGAGCGCGAGCTCCCACCCGCTATGTCCAGTTCAATATCACGACCATCTTTTAGAAGCAGTTCGACCGCCTCAAGAAGTTGTAAATAGTTCTTCTGTTCTGCAAAACGCCCAAAGGACACGAGTTTGACATGGGCTGCTCTTTCGAAGTGGGGTGGGGGTTGATCTGGCGGTAAAATTATTGTTGGGACCACCAAGCTGGGCGTTTCTGGGGAATAAAATTGCTTACATTCGGCAAGTGTTTGCGGACAGTTTCCTAAAACGATGTCAGTTCTATCGTCGGTCGACCTCAACAAGTCCGATCTCTCAGGTGTACGCGTGCCGTGTTCAAAGGTAACAACTTTCAGATGCGAGAATCGCTCTTCTTTCGCAATGTCACGACCAAGATGAGTGGCTTCATATAAGGAGAGCATAACAATATGAGGATTAAGGCTATCAAATTTTGCGGCTAATCCATTGCGCAAACCACCAAGATTCTCAGAATTGATGTTGGTTCCATCATCCAGATAGGAAACTCTTTCTTCACCCACTATTTTCTTTAAATCAGCTATGACTGGCCCATAACCTCTCGCTAACCCTACAATATGCACATCAAATTGTTCAAAAAATCCTCCCTTAGCCAACGTGACTAGCCCACGTTCAGTTCCATAGGGACCGAACCTGTTGATAACCACTAGTAGCCTGGGCTTTTGTCTCGGGTTTCTTGCCGCGTTCATGTCTTAATATTACCAAAATAAAGTGCTCAAATTTAATACCCATTTATACAATAAAATTTGCTTGCCTGTTATAGTTTCATGGCTTCTAGGATTGTGCATGATGCGAATTAACCATATCACTTGACGTTTTAGCTGCTCTACCGCCATAAGAAATGGAGTGGCGACCGAAAAAGGACACGCAATGGGAAAAGTTTATACCAAAGCCAGCGAAGCTCTAGCTGGCCTACTCAAGGATAATATGACGATCGCAGCGGGTGGTTTTGGTCTCTGCGGGATACCCGAGCACTGCATTGAAGCCATTCAATTATCTGGCGTTAAAGGCCTAACGATTGTCAGCAACAATGCCGGCGTCGATGGTTTTGGTTTGGGAAAATTAATGGAAAAGGGCCAAATCAAGAAAATGATTTCATCTTATGTGGGTGAAAATAAACTATTTGCTGAACTATTTATTTCAGGAAAATTAGAAGTAGAATTTAACCCGCAAGGCACACTAGCCGAGCGCATGCGCGCCGGCGGCGCCGGTATTGCCGGGTTCTATACCCGAACCGGTGTTGGCACAGTTGTGGCTGAAGGCAAGGAAATACGCGAATTTGATGGCCATCAGTTTGTGCTTGAGCGCGGTATTGTTTGTGATTTAGGCATTGTGAAGGCTTGGAAGGGCGATGCCGAAGGCAATCTCGTCTATCGCAAGGCGGCACGGAATTTTAATCCCTTGGCCGCTATGTGCGGCCGCGTGACTGTTGCCGAGGTTGAAGAGATGCTTCCAATCGGCAAAATTGAGCCTGATAACGTCCATACACCTGGTATTTTTGTTCAGCGCCTGTTTAAGGGCGATCATTTTGAAAAGCGCATAGAGCAGCGCACCACCCGCAAAATCGCTTAGGAGTTATCAATGCCCTGGACACGTGAAGAGATGGCGGCCCGCGCCGCACAAGAGCTAAACGAAGGCTTTTATATTAATCTTGGTATCGGCATTCCTACTTTGGTTGCCAACTACATTCCCAAAGGCATGCATGTCACATTGCATAGCGAAAACGGAATGCTTGGTGTTGGCCCTTTCCCGCTTGAGAATGAAGTAGACGCCGACATTATTAATGCCGGCAAACAGACCGTTACCGAACTTCCCTCGACCAGCTATTTTGACAGTGCGACGTCGTTTGCCATGATACGCGGCGGCCATGTTGATCTCTCGATTTTAGGCGCTATGCAGGTTTCTGAGGATGGTGATATTGCCAACTGGATGATCCCCGGCAAAATGATCAAAGGCATGGGCGGCGCTATGGATCTCGTTTCCGGGGGCGTTAAAAAGTTGCTTGTTCTCATGGAACATAATGCCAAAGATGAAGCTAAGCTTGTCAAAAAGTGCACGCTGCCACTTACCGGTGTTGGCGTTATCGATAAACTTATCACCGACATCGCTGAATTTGAATTCCGCGATGATGGGTTGACGCTCACAAACCTCGCACCAGGTATTACGGTGGATGAAGTTAAAAAACGGAGCGAAGCTAGTTTTAAGGTTGGCCTAAGTTAGATTTCTTCTTCGGTTTTGCCCAGCGCACCTCGAGTAGGATCATGTTTCCTAGGTTTGAATAACTACTCGCTTTGAGCCAAGGAAGTGTATCGCCATCTACTAAATGTTGAGCGAATGTTTCCACCTTATTGGTATTCGATGTTTTGGCGTGCTGATGAGAGGCAAAGTCCTCAGCCTCCGAATTCTGATAAATAAATGGGAGTTCATTGCATAAAGTCACTAAATCAACGCCACGATGATAAGCGATAGCCGTCGCTTCGTTTGGATTCATAGTCGAAAAAAATGCTGTTGAATCTAGATTTCCACTGACATTCATGTGGTAAGGACCCGCCAGAACATTATGATGGGTACGAAACAGAAGTTCCGGACCATCATTGACCGAATTCATAATGACGCGCGAATGACCATTATAGTAATGAGGACCATTTAAGACATCGGCCAATAAATGCATATCGCAATTGCCACCGCTGGTCTTTTGTACCGGAAATAACATGACCCCGGTATTGAAAGGTCTTCCGTCGGTGAGCGCCGGTATCAGCACCATCGGCAAAGGGCCAATCAGAAGAAATAAGCCTATTTCAGCAGCCAATAGTCGCCGCTCCCTCTGTGCCCCTAACCATAACCAAGCCTTTTGGGTAAACACCGCAAGAGGAATGACGCTAAACAATTCCGCATAAGTCATGATGCGCGTTTGATAGAGAAGCGCCAAAAGAATGGCTGCACCCAACAAAATGAACATCATACCCCAAAGCCAAAATGTTTCGCTGTCTTTAGCCCGCCCCCAGCAGGATTTGCTAACGGCTAGAGCCAACAAAAGCGGCGAAATAATTGAGCAAAATTTTACTGGCCACAGGCTCCACGCCATAAACGGTGTCGTCTCTGGGATTTTGCTGAAAACCGTACTGAGAAGCGCTGGATTAATCGCATTATAAGGTCCTCCCGAAAGTCCAGGAAACCAATAGAGGAACGTAACACCAGTAAAAAAGAGCAGAAAGATGCCGACGACATAGCGTAGGGTGACAAACCGTGTACGCGAAGCCAGAGCCACACCAGAAAGACAAAGGGCTATACTGAGTAAAAAAATCACATAGACAATAGAATAAGCGAGAAGGTCAGGTTCAAATATATGGTCCCAAGGTTTCGTCAGCATTAAAAAAACAAGGCCTGATAGGCTAAGTGACAAACCAAAAATCATAGCTGCGAATGCCGGTTCTTTGCCTTTGACCATGGCGCGCAGACCTAACCAACCGCTGATCAAAATAACCCAAGGCAGAACTTCAAAACCAATGACAACCGCGAGCGACAAAAATAGACCGGCACCCAGAGGCCATCTGATAACGCTTGGCTCCATAATCGTGCGTGCTGTAAAGCCAAAAACAGCTGCAATAAGCAATGCTTCCGTGCCATGGTGATCGGCACGACCGGGCATGAACTCGAGCATGATGTATATAGCAAATAGTGAAATATAAGACGTGATGTTGACCCAATCTTCGTCAAGAAAAGGCCTCGCCGCCCAACGGACAACCATGAAATATATGGCCAACGCAATGAGCGGCCAAACCGCTGCAGCTACGGTAGCCGCGCCAATGTCACCCAACCATTGCCTTAGGGGTGCGATTAATATCGCTAGTGGTAACTCATAAAGACGAGAATAATGCATCGGCGTACCGTCCGGCGGATTAAGCCGATGCTGAACTAGATCAAACCAGTGTTGACCTTTGAGCCAATCCAGCGTTTGAACCAAATGCATGTAGTCATCAGGATCAACAAAATTGCCATGTAGAATGTAACTGTCGGGATAAACAAGAAAACACCAAACAAAATAAATCCACACAGCGACAGGCAAGCCATAAAAAGGCGGCTTGAAAAGATTGAGCAGAATTTGGTTAAGCGGCTGACGTATCATAAGAAGAACGATGGACCAACTATTAATAACTGAGAAGCCATATCATCGATACCGGGTCTATGAAAGCAGGAATGACAAACATAGGAAAATGGATAAAGATCTGATAGCTGTTTGCAGTCTTTCACCATCTGATTCTTATGACCTATCCCCTCAGCGATATCAAAATAGCGCGCCAGACCAAACTAAAACCGATTGAAGATATCGGCACTAAAATTGGTTTGCCCGCTTCAGCTCTCTATCATTATGGGCCATACAAAGCCAAATTGGGCTTGGATTACATCGCCGGTTTGAAGTCACCCGCCGATGGTAAACTTATCCTTGTGACAGCCATAAGCCCAACCCCGGCCGGGGAAGGGAAAACCACGACGACGATTGGACTTGGCGATGCTCTGGCTCAACTTAACAAGAAAACACTCATTTGCTTGCGCGAGCCATCTTTAGGCCCTTGTTTTGGTATGAAAGGAGGAGCTACAGGGGGTGGTTATGCACAAGTTGCTCCTATGGATGAAATCAATTTGCATTTCACCGGTGACTTTCACGCCATTACCTCAGCCAACAATTTGCTTTCGGCAATGCTGGACAATCATATCTATTGGGGAAACGCTTTAGGCCTTGATCCAAGCAAGATCTCATGGCGACGCGTTATGGACATGAATGACCGTGCGTTGCGCAATATCGTTGTTGCCCTCGATGGCAACGGACTCGTCCGCGAAGATGGTTTCGATATCACGGTCGCTTCGGAAGTAATGGCGATTTTTTGTCTGGCGCGGTCACTCAAGGATCTTGAAGAGCGACTAGGACGTATCGTGGTAGGGCAAAATTTTACAAAGGCAAGTGTTGATGCGAAAAACCTTAAAGCAGCGCCAGCCATGGCGGCCCTGCTGCGAGACGCAATCCAACCCAACTTAGTCCAAACGCTAGAGCACACGCCGGCTTTCGTTCACGGTGGACCATTTGCTAATATTGCGCATGGCTGTAATTCATTGATTGCTACGGATACCGCTCTGAAACTTGCTGACTATGTTGTCACCGAGGCTGGCTTTGGGGCCGATCTTGGCGCCGAAAAGTTTTTTAATATCAAATGCCGACAAGCCGGATTAATGCCGGCCTTAGCCGTTATCGTTGCAACCGCGCGGGCACTTAAGATGCATGGCGGCGCCACAAAGGAAAACTACACTCATGAAGATCTAAACGCCTTGGATGCTGGTTTGGTTAATCTTCTGCAGCATATAGAAAATGTGCAAAAATTTGGATTGCCTGTTGTCGTCGCCATTAATCATTTTATCAGCGACAGCGAAGCTGAAACCAAAGCCATTCAAGAGGCTTGCAAGAAGGTGGGCGTCAACGCCCATCTCTGTCGACATTGGGAGGAAGGTGGCAAAGGGGCGCTAAACCTAGCTCAAGATGTGATTGCCTTGGCTGACAGCGGCAAAGCAAGCTTTAAGCCACTTTATCCCAATGATTTATCGTTGGCAGATAAAATACGCACAGTTGCGCGAGAAATTTACAGAGCAAAAGATGTTGATATTTCTGCGACTGCGCAAAAGAAAATAAAACAATATGAAGCAGAAGGTTTTGGTGCCCTGCCCGTATGCATGGCTAAAACGCAGTATAGTTTCTCTGCTAATCCCGAGCTCCGCGGCGCGCCGGAGGGCCATATCATACCTGTGCGCGACGTACGACTATCTGCTGGCGCGGGTTTTGTCGTTGCCCTTTGCGGCGACATCATGACTATGCCAGGTTTGCCTCGCGAACCGGCTGCAAACCGAATTTATGTAGACGATCATGGCCGCATCGAAGGTCTTTTTTAGACTTTTACAGTTTGATACGCCGCCAACACCGCTGTCGTGAGAATGTCGGATACCGTAGCGCCGGGACGTAAAATCTGGGCAGGCTTGTCAAGACCGTTTAGAATTGGCCCCAGTACCGTGACGCCACCAATATTTTGCAAGACCTTGGCTGCAATATTCGCGGCTTGCAAGTTTGGCATAATTAATACGTTTGCTGGTCCTGTCAGACGACAAAACGGGTAAAGCCGTTTCATCAAGTTGAAGTCCAACGCAATATCCGCGGCCATCTCTCCGTCATATTCAAATTTAACGCCTTTTTTATCGAGGATCTGGACCGCACCACTAATACGTTCTGCATAATCGCGCTGTGGTTGTCCAAAACTGGCAAAAGAAAGCATGGCTACGCGTGGTTCATGTCCCATGCGATGTGCCCAATTGGCAGCGCAGATTGCGATTTCAGACAAACGCTCGGCCGAAGGTTCAATATGAACTGCCGTATCAGCAAGAAATACCGTACGATCTTGTGCGATTGCTACTGAAAGTCCAAACGCACCCGAAGGTAGAGCAACATCTATGACACGTCGAATGTCATCGTAATTAACTATGAAGCCGCGGGTAAGGCCGGTAACCATAGCATCGGCGTCACCCATCGCCATCATGGTTGCCGCAAACACATTCCGGTTCTGATTAATCATGCGCTGACAATCGCGCTGCATATAACCCTTGCGGTGTAACTTTTTATATAAAAAATCTTTATACTTTGCATTACTTGTCGACAGCCGTGCATTATGAATTTCAAGTACTGTCTCTTCCGGAACATGCATTACTTTCATATGTTCACGTATAACCTCTTCGCGACCAACAAGTACCGGCGTGCCATAACCAGCCGCCTTAAACTGAATAGCGGCGCGAATTGTGCGCTCTTCTTCGCCTTCGGCGAAAACAACGCGGCAAGGATTTCTTTTAACGGTTTCAAAGATCAGTTGCAGACTGCCCGCCGTTGGATCAAGACGCGCTCTTAATTCATGGCGATAGGCCTCGAAATCAACAATGGGCTTACGTGCAACACCGGACTTCATAGCAGCTTCTGCCACGGCGGCTGGGATAGTTACAATGAGGCGCGGATCAAAGGGAACCGGTATGATGTATTCGGGACCAAATCGTAAACGCCTTCCTCCATAAGCGGCATCAACTTCATCCGGCACATCCTCGCGCGCCAATTCAGCTAAGGCGCGGGCGGCGGCAACCTTCATTTCATCATTAATAGTGGAGGCGCGCACATCGAGGGCACCGCGGAAAATATAAGGAAACCCTAGAACATTATTTATCTGGTTAGGGTAGTCGGAGCGGCCTGTGGCTACAATAGCATCTTTACGAATGCTGCGCACTTCCTCTGGGGTAATTTCGGGATCTGGATTAGCCATGGCGAAAATTATTGGATTCTTACCCATCGCCTTGACCATTTCAGCCGACACACAGCCTTTGACCGACAAACCAACAAACACATCAGCGCCTTTCATGGCATCCAACAGTGTGCGCTCTTTGGTTTCAATGGCATAGGCTGATTTCCATTGATTCATGGACTTAGTTCGACCCTTATAAATGACACCGTTGGTGTCGCACATGACCAAATTCTGGTGCGGAAGTCCCAAACTTTTGAACAATTCCGCACAAGCAATCGCAGCGGCACCGGCGCCGTTCATGACAACTTTTGTTTTCTTAATATTACGACCCGTTATGTCGAGTGCATTCAACAGTCCAGCGGCAGCAATAATGGCTGTGCCGTGTTGATCGTCGTGAAAAACCGGTATATCCATCAATTCACGTAAGCGCTGTTCGATAATGAAACACTCGGGTGATTTAATGTCCTCGAGATTTATTCCACCGAACGAAGGACCAAGAAAACGAACACAGTTGATGAACTCTTCGACATCTTCTGTGTTCACTTCAAGATCGATGCAATCGACATCGGCAAAACGTTTGAACAGCACCGCCTTACCTTCCATCACTGGTTTTGAGGCCAGGGCGCCAAGATTGCCTAGCCCCAATACGGCAGTACCGTTAGAAACGACGGCGACCATATTGCCACGCGTTGTGTAATCGTAGGCCGTGTTGGGATCTTCATAGATCCGTAAACACGGTGCCGCGACCCCGGGAGAATAGGCCAACGATAAGTCGCGTTGGGTCGTTAACGGTTTAGTAGGGGTTATCTGGAGTTTACCGGGTCGGCCCTGTGCATGCATGGCCAAAGCCTCTTCGTCGGTCACCCGCGTATCTTGATCTGACATAGCTTCTCCCTGATAACCCCCTGATTATAGCAACGATTATACCTTTTCGTCGCGTAGGGACCCATATATTGACTATATTTTAGCGACTTAGCCATAAAATCAGTTGTTAGTTAAAAAATCTTAACTACCGGTGATCAACCTCTCCTTGGCTTGCCCATCGGTTATGAGCGTTCCGTAGGTCGAAAATTGTACCACTTACTTCCTCGTCTGCGTGACTTTTTTTCTCCCGCATCTGCGAAATGGATGCGGGTAGGCAAATTTTTTGCCTTTTTCCTAGGCCTTATACTGCTTATCGCCAGCGCGTCGTCGGTTTTTGCGGCTGACCCAATCGCAACGGCTGCCTCCATTCCGATGGATACGCTTCCACCCCCCGTCACAATCGATGAAAAGGTCAGCAGTCTCATTTTTGGTCTTTTCATCGGCGTCATGCTTACAGCCTTTTTCTATCTCTTTTTTATCTGGATTGTCATCCGTGATCGCGGCCAGGTCTTCTTGATGTTTTTATTGCTTTGCCTGGGCGTCAATATGGTCAGCACGAATGATCTCTTGATGAACCAGATCGGAATGCATCGTGATGTGATGCGGGATCTACTGCAAAATTATAGTATGATCTTATCGTACATCTCCGGAATCTTTTTTACCTACTATTTTCTTGAACTTGAAGCCAATGCACCTGAGTTTCGGGTGCCGTTTTATATTTTGGCGGGCTTACTCATTGCCCTACTCGTTTATTCGGTTTTTGACCAACGATTGGTTCATTTTGCCTTACCGACCCTCGGTACCTTGACTATCGCCTGTGTGCTGGCTGCTGGCGTCGTAACGTTACGCCACGGCGTTAGTGGTAGCTTGACACATATTATCGCCTTTCTGTTTTTCATAATGGGCGGTATTACGGCTCCTCTTTATGATCTCGGCTTTATTTCAAATATCGAGAGCAGCAACAATCTTACCTACGCTTCCTTTTCAATGGCGGCCATGATGTTTGCCATCGTCATAGCCGGACAATTTGCCGCACGGCAGGAAGAAAAAGAAAAGGCCTTGGCCATCAGCAATGAGCGTTTTGCACTTGCAACCAAAGGCGCCAATGAAGGTTTGTTTGACTGGAATCTACAGACCGGAGAGGTCTTTTTCTCCGACCAATTCAAAAAAATCATCGGCATGCGGCTGGAAAATAGTATCAGCGGGCTCAAAGTCTGGTTACGTTTAATAGTCTCTTCCGACCGCGCCGTTGTGCGTGAAGCTCTCCGTCGCTTTCGGCGAAATTCGGGCATCAATGCCATAAACGTTGAATATCGCGTTTCACGCGGTGATGATAATAAACGCTGGTTGCACTCAAAGGCCGTCGCCACCCGCGATGCCGAGACTGGAAAAATTATCCGCTTGGTCGGATCGACGGGTGACGTGACCGCTCGAAAACAGGGCGAAGTGGCGCTGCGCGCCAGTGAAGCACGCTTTCGCAGTATTACTGAAGCCCACCCGGTACCGGTCATGATCGTTCGCTCGCGCGATGGCATGGTTCTGTATGCCAGCCCGGGCACTGGACAACTATTGGTTACAGCCCAGAACGAATTGGTTGATCATAGCTTTGAGAATTTCTTTGAGAACTCATCAGATTTTGCCAGCCTTCTCAACACCATGGCCGATAATTTCAATATAGATCTCAAGGAAGTGACACTACGGTGTGGCGATGGGCAGAAACTTGAAGCAGCTCTTTCGGCACGCGCCATTAGTTATCAAAACCAGAACGCCATGGTGATCGGCCTTTACGATCTCACGGAACGAAAAAGTGCCGAAGCACAAATTGCAAGACAACAGGAAGCCTTACAACAAAGCGAGAAAATGGCGGCGCTAGGCGGTTTGCTCGCTGGCGTGGCCCACGAATTAAATAACCCTCTTTCAGTTATTATCGGCCAGGCGACACTTTTGACCGAGGGCTCACAGGAACCCAAGGTTATAACGCGAGCCGAGAAAATATTCAAAGCTGCAGACCGTTGTTCGCGTATTGTTAAAAGCTTTTTGGCACTGGCAAGACGCAAACCGCCTGAACGCAGGTCAATTGAACTTAACTCGATTATCAATAACGCTCTCGAGCTCCTTGGTTACCAGATTAAAATGGAAAATGTCGAAGTTGTGCTGGATCTGGATGCAAAGCTGCCGGAGGTCAATGGTGATGGCGACCAATTGACCCAGGTCATCACCAATCTTGTCCTCAACGCCGCACAAGCCATGCAAAATTGGAACGGTAAACGCCGCCTAACAATTAACAGCCGAAGCGACGATAATAAACATGTTGTCGTTAAGGTCATTGACACAGGGCCTGGCATTGCGCCTGAGATCCGTTCGCGCATATTTGAGCCGTTTTTTACAACCAAAAGCAGTTTGGGTGGAACCGGCGTCGGGTTGTCTTTGTGCATTAATATTGTTGAGTCACACGGCGGTCGCTTGCTACTCGAAGAGACAAAAGGTGGCGGCGCTACTTTCACCATTCAATTGCCGATGGCGCAAGCCGATCAACAAACCAGCAGCGAAGCTGCGCAGGAAACGATAGAGCTGCCCCCGCATTTGAAGATATTGCTGGTTGATGATGAAATCGAGATCGCGCAAACACTGGCCGATTTACTTGAGCCCGAAGGTCACAAGATCGACATAGCGATCAATGGCGCCGTAGCCTTACAGAAGGTGCGACAGTCCCCTTATGATGTCATTGTCAGCGATCTGCGTATGCCGGTGCTGGATGGCCCCGGGTTACACGCCGCCCTAGCCAAGGAATTACCGCAATATATCCACAAGATCATCTACGTGACAGGCGATACTCTATCCGCGCACGTACAGGCCTTTCTCAACGAAAATCCCGTTCCAGTTGTTGAAAAGCCATATCGCTTAAGCGATGTACGGCATGCTATAGCTGCGCTGTTGAAGGAAAATGCCGGCGGGCGCAATATGGAAACCGCCGATTCGCTTGCGGCCGCCCATTCTATCGCTTAGCTTCCAGCCGATCTGTGACCGAAGACAGGAAATTATCATGCGAATGTTGGTTATCGACGATGAAGAAGATGTCTGCGAAACCATCGCCGAAATCGCCACGAGCCGTGGTTTCGAGGTCGCCACTATCAGCAATCCAGATAATGTAAGGAGTACGCTACAAAACTTTACGCCGGACTTTATTATGCTGGATCTCATGATGCCCGGCACAGATGGTGTCGAATTACTTCGTCTGCTCGCCGATCACGTCAAAGATGCTAAAATTTGCCTTATCAGTGGCAGCGATGCCCGCGTCTTGAACAGCGCACGCCGCCTTGGCAGTGCCCATGGACTAAATGTTATCGCGGCGCTCGAAAAGCCTCTGGACATCAGCGTATTGCGCGCCACCTTTAATCAGCTTGCTGCCGGCGGCAAGAGCATGCCGGGAACCGATCTTGCCCACGCCATAGCCCTCGGACAGTTTGTCCTCTACTACCAACCGGTCATCGAGCTTGCAACCCGACGCGTAAAGGGAGCTGAGGCTTTGGCCAGATGGGCACATCCAAGTCGTGGCACATTACCGCCCTCGGAATTTCTAGAGCACGTCGTAAATGACGGCCTCATGCAATCATTTACAGATCATGTTGTTGAGACTTCTGTGAACCAAGCCGCCAAATGGTATCACGCCGGAGAACGTCTAACTTTGTCGATGAATATAACCGCATCAACGTTGCTGGATCTCAGTCTCCCAGATCGCATTGCAGATATGTGCAAACAAAAAAATATACCTCCTGAAATTTTAATTCTTGAGGTAACTGAAACAGAGGCGATGCGCGATGTTACCCGCACAATGGATGTCCTCTTGCGCATGCGCATACGCAACATAGGCGTTGCCATCGATGATTTTGGCACAGGACATTCTTCCTTACGCGAATTACAGCGTATGCCCTTTAATGAAATGAAGGTCGACCGAAGTTTCGTCATTGATATGGCCAACAACAAAGACTGCGCGGTTATCGTTAACTCCATTATTGATCTTGGCCATAATCTTGGTCTCAAGATCATAGCTGAAGGGGTCGAAGATATCCGTGTCTGGCGTATGTTGGCCGAAAAAAATTGTGATTTTGCTCAAGGTTTTTATATGGGCAAACCAATGCCAGCGAATGAATTTGATCGCTGGCTGAAAAGCTGGCGTGAAACGACGCCCGTCACAGGCTGATAAAAGTCAAAACGCTCGATTCTTGCCGTGGTATCCGCTATGATTTTACCGGCAAGAAATGGTGAAATAGGCACATGGCGTCCAATCTCAACACAAAACCAGAAATATCGTCCGGTCCCCAAGCAACTGAGTTGCTGAACGATCTTGTGCAAAAAGCCCGCAAAGCCGGCGCCGATGCTGCCGATGCTGTCCTAATCGACGCAACGTCATTGGCTGTCGGATACAGGCTGGGTAAGGTGGAAACGCTGGAGCGCTCAGAATCGGGTGACCTTGGCTTACGCGTATTTGTAGGTAAGCAGCAAGCCATGGTATCGGCTACCGACCGCGGACCGAAGACTTTAGCAGAACTTGTCGCAAGATCTATCGCCATGGCCAAGGCAGCACCTGGGGATGAGTTCTGTGGCATAGCTGATGCCAGCTTGATAGCTCGAGAATGGCCGCACATGGAACTGGCCGATAGCCATGAACCTGATGCTGCCGAACTCATCGTAAAGGCACGCGACGCCGAAGAAGCAGCCCTGTCTGTCAAGAATGTCACCAATTCTGAAGGAGCCGAGATTGGATATAGTCATGCCAGCGTTGCTTTCGTTGCCAGCAATGGCTTCAACGGCCACTATCGCCGCACCAATTACAGTTTAAGCGTCTCCGTTCTAGCCGGCGAAGGAACTGGCATGGAACGTGACTATGATTTTGCCAGCCGCGTTTATTCCAATGATATGCCGAGTGCCACCACGATAGGTAAAAGGGCCGGCGAACGTACGGTTAAACGGCTTGGTGCCCGCAAGATGCCCACCGGTCAAATATCGGTTGTATTTGACCCACGTGTTTCGGAAAGCCTCATGAGCAATCTTGCTGGCGCCATCTCGGGAGCCAGTATTGCGCGCGGCACTAGCTTTTTAAAAGATAAGCTTGGCCAAGCCATATTCCCGGACACTATAACTATTGTCGACGATCCATTTCGCCCGCGCGGTATGCGCTCACGACCTTTCGATGGGGAAGGTTTATTGCCCGAAAAACGCAAGATCATCGATAAGGGCGTGCTAACGACCTGGTTGCTCGATTTACGCTCGGCACGACAATTGAAAATGAAGAGTACAGGGCACGCGTCCCGCTCGGCCGGCAGTCCACCCTCACCATCACCGAGTAACTTTTATCTCGAGGCGGGCAAGCTTACCCCCCAAGAGCTAATGCATGATATTAAGCAAGGCTTTTATGTCACCGAATTAATGGGACATGGTGTTAATGGCGTAACAGGTGACTATAGCCGTGCGGCATCAGGATTTTGGATCGAGAACGGAATGATCTCATTTCCAGTGAGTGAAATGACAATTGCCGGCAATCTCAAGGACATGTTTCGCAACATAGCCGCGGCCAATAATCTAGAATTTCTGTACGGGATAGACGCTCCAACATTGCGTATTGAAGGCATGACTGTCGCAGGAATTTAGTGCCTTAAGACGGCGTAAAGTTCTTTGGTTTTTGAGCCTTCAAAATTCTGTTATTCGCCGCCACTCTAAGCCATCACACCGGTAGTATCGCTTTGATATCCGAGGGGAACGCCCAACACTCATTGACGTGAAAATACTGTTAAATAACGATGATTTCCCGTTAGGATTATTCCTGCGAAACTCTATAGTTCCCGCTATATTGGGGTCATGTGGTCCTTTACCTACCGCCTTTTGACCGATCTCGGCGCCCCCGTGATCAGGCTCTATTTGCTGCGTCGCCAAGCCCATGGCCGTGAGGATCCGGCACGCTTTGGCGAAAGACTAGGCATCGCCTCGCGACCGCGCCCTCAGGGTAGACTGATTTGGTGCCATGCCGCGAGCGTCGGAGAGGCCGCGTCTATTTTAAGCCTCATTGAAAAAATCATCCAGGAATATCCCGCTATTAATCTTTTGGTGACGTCAGGAACTGTAACTTCTGCACGGATGCTGGCTCAACGTCTTCCCACGCAAGTTATCCACCAATATATGCCAGTTGATCGTGCGGCATATGTGGCCCGCTTTCTCAACTACTGGCACCCGGACTTCGTAATGTGGATTGAATCTGAACTTTGGCCCAACATGATAGTGGGGTTACGCGAACGCTCCATTCCCGTAGCGCTCTTGAATGCTCGCATGTCTGTGAAATCATTCCGTCGCTGGTTCATAGCCAAAAGCTGGATCAGGCAAATGCTGGGAATATTTGTCCTATGTCTCACGCAAACGGAAAATGACCGGATACGCTATGCGGCCTTAGGCGCGCGCAACATCAGTTGTCTCGGGAATTTGAAGTACGCCGCCAAACCATTGCCGTTTGATGAAACAGAATTAACCCGTCTCAAACAAGCCTTGGGTGCGCGTCCGGTTTGGCTCTTGGCATCCAGCCACCATGGAGAAGAAGAAATCGCCCTCACGGCGCATCAGAAATTGAAAGAGAAATGGCCAGAATTGCTAACTATTATCATCCCGCGCCACGCCCAACGCGGCGAAGAAATAGCAGATAAAATCGGAAACTTGGGCTATTCGTTTGCTCAGCGCTCGAAGCAAGAAATTCTAAAACCACAAACTGAAATCTATCTTGCCGATACAATGGGTGAGCTGGGACTGTTCTATCGCTTGGCCACAATTGTTTGTATCGGCGGATCCTTCACATGGAATGGCCATAATCCGGTTGAGGCAGCGCAGCTAGGATGTGCGATTATCTTTGGCCCTCAAATGCGGAGCTTTTCCGAAATCGCTAGTGAGTTTTTGCACAATCAAGCCGCAATCCAGTTACAGAGTGGGAATGAATTGAGTTTTACAATTGATCGTTTATTGCGTGCGCAAGACGAAAAAATGAAATACGCTCAGATGGCACAAATACTTGCTGAACAAAAACGACACGTGCTTGATCGGGTGCTGCTGGCACTTGATCCATGGTTGGCTATTTCTTCAAGGAAAGCTGCATGAGAGCGCCTTCATTCTGGTACAAACCGCTTGGCTTGGAGGCCATCTTTCTCTGGCCCTTAGGGCTCATTTATCGCGCCGTCAGTAATATAAAGCAGCTCGTAATCCGTCCCTATAACGCGCTCGTGCCCATTATATGCGTTGGCAACATCGTCGCCGGTGGCGCCGGTAAAACGCCAGCAGCCCTTGTCATTGCGCAAATTCTGCAACAACACGGACAAAATCCAGTTTTTGTCACACGCGGCTACGGCGGTAAAGAACGCGGACCGCTGCGCGTTGACTTATCCCTTCACAGTGCCTTAGACGTCGGTGATGAAGCCTTGCTGCTAGCACGGATAGCACCGACTTGGATTGGGCGTAATCGTGCTGCAGCCGTCAGCGTCGCACAAGCGCATGGCTCGCATGTCATCATGGATGATGGGCTGCAAAATCCATCAATTAAACCAAAACTATCTTTTCTTGTGATTGACGGTAGCGTTGGGATCGGCAATGGCTGCCTCATCCCAGCCGGTCCTTTGCGCGAGACCCTCGAAAAGGCTATGCCGCGCATTACAGGGGTTATTTTCATCGGTAGTGAAGACCGACAAAAATTGATCCCGAGATTTCGCTGCCCGCTGTTTCGGGCAGAAATTGAACCAGATTTGCCTCCTGATTTTCCCCGTCAGCAGAAATTCTTTGCCTTCTGTGGCATAGGAAGGCCTGAAAAATTTTACGAGACTTGTCGTCGCTCAGGCATAGAGCTGGTTGGCACGAAGGATTTTTCAGACCACCACTTTTTTAGCACGTCCGAACTGCAAAAACTCCAAACGCTGGCGACGACAGAAGGCGCTAAACTGCTAACAACGGAAAAAGACTGGGCCCGGTTACCCGGGGACTTTCAGTCCCAGATTCTCTCTTTTCCTATCAACTTGATATTCAACGATCCTGTGGCCATAACGCAATTGGTTCAGAACACAACCATTATTCGTCAATAATAACGGCGTTCCGCTGCCCATCTTGAAACTCAATATTCACCTTGTCATCACGCTTCAACTGACCACGACTTATAATCACGCGACCCGACAGGTCTTGTACCAAAACGTAGCCGCGACCAAGGACTGCGCGTGGCGAAAGATTGCCGAGAACAGAACCTAGAATTTCCAGACGATTTTGCTTGCGCAAAAAGAGCTCGCGCCATAGGGCCTCGATTTTATGTTCCACATGCGTATAGCGCTGAGCTGCCAGTTGCAGAACATCGCGCGGATGACGAATTTTTCCAACAGCCTCGGCCAAACGGCCGGTGCGCCGTTCAAAATATCCCTGCCACGCCAAGATGAGGCGTTCAGCCCTTTCATCCAAGCGTTGCACCAGGGGCTCTAGGACACGTGCTGGATCACCAAGAGCGCGTTCGATTAAATCCAATCGTTCACGACGATCGCTCATAGCACGGCGAATGGCTTGAAACAGCCGCAAACCGTCATCCATAACTTGCGCCAACAAATTGTCGCGAACCGGAACGGCCATCTCGGCCGCAGCTGTCGGCGTGGGCGCACGAACATCGGCGGCAAAGTCGATCAATGTGGTATCCGTTTCATGCCCAACGGCGGCTATGACAGGAATGTTACTTGCCGCGACGGCACGCACAACGATCTCTTCGTTAAACGGCATCAAATCTTCGACCGATCCGCCGCCGCGCGCCACGATAAGAATGTCTGGGCGTGGGATAGGCCCATTTTCTTTGAGATCATTAAAACCTTTGATGGCATCTGCAATTTGTCGCGCCGCCGCATCTCCTTGCACAGCGACAGACCAAACCAAGACATGTCGTGGAAAACGGTCGGCGAGACGGTGGAGAATATCACGGATAACAGCGCCGGTTGGCGAGGTCACAACCCCGATAACATTCGGCAAGTAAGGTAAAAGCTGCTTACGCGAGGGGTCAAATAAACCCTCTGCAGCAAGCTTCTTTTTGCGTTCCTCCAGCATTTTGAGCAACGCCCCCATACCAGCCAAAGCCATGGCCTCAATGACGAGCTGGTATTTAGACTGACCGGCATAAGTCGTCAGACGACCGGTACAAATTACTTCCATGCCAATCTCGGGCTTAAGCCCTAGCTTGCCAACATTACCCTTCCAACAAACAGCCGCGAGAACTGCATTTTCATCTTTCAACGTTATGTAGCAGTGGCCACTTGAGTGCAGCTTGCATTCGCTAATTTCGCCACGCACGCGCACGGCCCCAAAGGTTTCCTCGATAGTATGCTTGAGTTGCCGTGACAGATCGCTGACAGTATATTCAGGCAAATTACTCCCTGGCCTCGGCGTATCAAGGAGGCCGGGTAACGCCGGGGGTTGCGCTGATTGTTTAACCATGGTCAAAACATAGCGTCGAAAGGCGGAAAAAGCGAGGATGAGCCATGAATACGTTGGTCGTAGGTTCCGGTGGCCGTGAACATGCCTTATGTTGGAGCCTCAGCCGCTCGCCTTTGTGTGGCAAATTATACTGCACCCCCGGCAATGCTGGCATAGCCGCCATCGCCGAGTGTCTGTCAATTGGTGTCGATAACATTGACGCTATCGTTGCCATTTGCCAAGAAAAACGAATCGAATATGTGGTGATAGGCCCCGAGTTGCCATTAACGCTGGGCCTTGCTGATGCTCTACGTAACGCCGGCATCGACTGCTTTGGCCCCAGCAAAGCAGCAGCCGAACTTGAAGGCTCCAAGGCCTTTATGAAAGACGTTTGCACGCAAGCAAAAGTGCCGACGGCAAACTACCAACGTTTCACCAGTGCTGAAGAGGCTAAAAACTATGTCCGCACACAAGGCACGCCCTTGGTCGTTAAGGCCGACGGACTTGCTGCCGGAAAAGGCGTAACGATAGCCCATACGAATGAAGTGGCTTTTTCTGCCATTGACGATGCTTTGGTCAAGAAAATATTTGGTCCCGCAGGTACCGTTATTGTCATCGAAGAATTTCTTGAAGGTGAAGAGGTAAGCTTTTTTGCTCTCTGCGATGGGGATACGGCGTTGCCATTTGCAGCGGCACAAGATCACAAGGCGGCGTACGATGGCGACAAAGGTCCTAATACGGGTGGCATGGGCGCCTATTCGCCGGCACCCATTTTCGATGCTGCAATGCAAGAGCGTGTCATGCGCGAAATTATTACGCCTACTGTCGAAGTCATGAAAAAAATGGGCAAACCCTTCACTGGCGTTTTATTTGCCGGATTAATGATCACAGCGGCAGGTCCCAAATTATTGGAATACAATGTTCGCTTTGGTGACCCTGAAACGGAAGCAATCCTACCACGATTAAAGTCTGATTTACTTGCCGTTCTTTACGCTGCCACGCGGGCCGTACTCGATGGCATCACCCTTAAATGGTACGACAGCGCAGCGCTTTGCGTGATTATGGCGGCCGAAGGCTACCCCGGTAATTATAAGAAAAATACCAAAATTCTTGGCCTCAATGAGGCCCAAAGATCGCGAGATGCGATCGTATTTCATGCCGGTACTTCACGCAATGATACCGGCGAGATCATCGCTTCTGGCGGACGCGTACTCGCCGTTACCGGCTGGGGTACAACTATTGCCGACGCACAAAAAACGGCTTATCAGGCTGTCGATAAAATTCAGTGGAAAGAAGGATTTTGTCGCCGCGATATCGGCTGGCGCGCCGTTGGCGGACAAGAATTATCGCGAAAGATTTCCGGTTAACGTTTTTCGTTAAAAAAATTCTTTAGTAAATATCCTGCCCGCTGCTCTTCGATGCCAGAAATCACTTCCGGTTTATGATGGCAAGTCGGCTGGCCAAAATAACGCGCACCATGCTCGACGGCGCCGCCCTTAGGATCATAAGCGGCAAAATATACTCGACGCAGACGGGCCAGACTAATAGCGCCGGCGCACATAGCACAAGGCTCGAGCGTCACATACAGATCACAATCAGGCAGACGTGGTTCATTTCGTTGCCGCGCGACCTCTCGTAGAACGAGCATTTCGGCATGCGCCGTTGGATCGGCATATTCCTCTACCCGATTGCCAGAACGTGCCAGGATCTTGCCAACGCTTGAAGTCAGGACAGCGCCAATCGGTACCTCTCCTCGTTTGCCCGCAGCTTCGGCTTCCTGTAACGCTAGTTCCATGAAATCGTGCGTATTAAGAATCTCGACCATGCTCATACATTCTCCTAGATTGATGTTATGACCGATAAGCAAAAGAAAATCGAGAGCACTAAAAAATTTGAAGGCGAGCGTATTGCAAAGCGTCTAGCGCGCGCCGGCGTATGTTCGCGCCGTGAGGCCGAACGCCTTATTGGGACAGGCCGCGTTATGGTTGATGGTAAGACCCTAACCTCACCTGCCCTGAATGTGACTGCACAAAGCAAGATCATGGTCGATGGAAAACCGATCGCAGCACCGGAAGCCCCTCGCGTCTGGCGCTATCATAAACCGGCGGGTGTATTGACAACGGCACGAGATCCACAAGGACGACCGACGGTATTCGAAAAACTTCCACCAGAGTTGCCGCGCGTCGTCAGTATCGGTCGCCTTGATTTTAACACCGAAGGTCTTTTACTGCTGACGAATGATGGAGAGTTGGCGCGACATTTGGAATTGCCCGTGCATGCTTGGCTAAGACACTACCGCGTGCGCGTGCACGGCACCATCAATCAGCGTAAGCTTGCGTCATTGGCCAAAGGCATTACCATCTCCGGAATCCATTATGAGCCGATCAAGATCGAGTTAGAAAATGAAAAAGAGCACGGCAGTAATCGCTGGCTGGCGGTGACTTTACGTGAAGGAAAAAACCGCGAAATTCGCAAAATTATGGAGCATATGGAATTACAAGTTACCCGCCTAATCCGCGTAGCTTTTGGCTCTTTTCAGCTCGGTAAATTGCCCCGCGGCGCCGTGGAGGAAGTACCGCGCCGTATTTTGCGCGAACAGCTTGGTAAGTTCTTCGAGACTTTGAAAGACTAATCATGCGAATTACCGGGGGTCATTTGTCGGGACGGATTATCAAGGCACCCGCAGGGACCATGACACGACCTACAAGTGATCGCGTTCGCGCCGCTGTTTTTAACATCCTGGCTCATCATGACTGGGGGAAAAATATTGCCCATCCATTTGATAATGCTCATGTTTTAGATGCTTTTTGTGGGTCAGGGGCCTTGGCTTTTGAAGCCCTATCGCGCGGCGCCCTCGAGGCAACATTGTTCGATAAAGACCATCAAGCCTTGCTGCAAGCTGAAGATAATATCGTTAATCTCGGGCTCAATAAAATCTGCCGGATAATCTCTACCGATGTGCTGCGGCCACCACGCGCCAAGACAGCGTGCCAACTTATTTTTCTCGATCCGCCTTACCGTAAAAATCTTGTACCGCAAGCGCTGACGTCCCTTACCAAGAGCGCCTGGATTGCCCCCAATGCACTCATTGTCATCGAAACAAGCAAAAAGGAAGTGCTCGATTTAATCGATGGATTTGTTTTTTTGTTTTCGCGCACTTACGGTGATACTGCCGTTCACTTTGTCACGCACTAACGCCTGTCAAACAGTTTTTCTAGATCCGTCTTTTTAAGTTCAACATAAGTTGGCCGGCCATGGTTGCACTGGCCACTGTTTGCTGTGTGCTCCATTTGGCGTAGTAGTGCATTCATTTCGTCAGCGTTTAGCCGCCGACCCGCTCTTACCGAACCGTGACAAGCCATCGTCGAGCATATAGCCTCAAGTCGGTCGCGCAAACTATGAGCTTCCTCATATTCGCCAAACTCTTCTGCAAGATCCTTTAATAAAGCTTTGATATCGGTAGATCCAAGCAACGCCGGTATTTCTCGTACCAATATGGCGCCTTGCCCAAAAGCCTCGACTACGACACCAAGTTCAGCCAACTGGTCAGCTCGCGCAATAAGTCGCTCTGCATCGGGCGTATCAAGCTCGACAACTTCAGGTATTAACAATATTTGCCGCTTAATATCTTTTGCAGTCAGCCCCTGCTTCATTTTTTCATACATGATGCGTTCATGTGCGGCATGTTGGTCAACGATGATAACGCTTTCTTCGGTTTGTGCGATTATGAAGGTTCCGTGAACTTGGGCGACTGCAGCGCCCAGCCGGCCCGCAGGGCTCGGCATCTCCGCCACTAAGGCAGATGTGCGAACTGAAAGCGGAACGTCTGCCAACATAGATGACGCTAATGCTGTGCTGCCGGCCGTGGTGAAAGATGGATAGCCACCAAAAGATGTCCGATTTGCGCTAGGATCGAAAACATGACGAAAAGTCGTAGATCTATTTTCAGGTTGCAGCATCGTCAAGGCCCGCGGCGCCAGCGTGCTGGCTGTAAACTGAGCTACCTCTTCTAGCGCCTTTCGAATTGCCGTAACAATTAAACCGCGCACCAAATTCCCATCACGAAAACGCACCTCCGCCTTTGATGGATGAACATTTATATCCACCTCGCGTGGCGGTACCGTAATGAATAAAACCAACATCGGGTATCGCCCCGATGGCAACACATCACCATAGGCGCCCCTAACGGCCGAGAGTATAATTTTGTCACGTACCGGACGATTGTTTACAAAAAGATATTGTTCGCGCGCTGTGGGGCGATGAAGCGTCGGAAAGCCGGCAAAACCAGTTGCACTCATAGCCTCACGCGAGGCCGATATGGGCGCTGCATTTTCCATGAATTCAGGCCCCAGTATCGCCCTCAAGCGCTCGCGCAGTATACTATCTGACGCCAGCATCCCTTCTGGGTGTGCCGCAAAACGGACAGGGCGTTTATCGTCTTCTTGTAAGGTAAAATCCACGTGAGGGTGCGCCATAGCGAGACGCTCAATCACTTCACGAGCATAATCATTCTCCGTACGTGCTGATTTTAGAAATTTGAGCCGCGCCGGTGTGGCAAAAAATAAATCCCGCACTTCAATGCGGGTGCCCTGCGCCAGAGACGCCGGCCGTGGATCAGAGACTTCGCCACCTTCAACATGTATTTGCCAAGCTTGGTCGTCGTTTTGTGTACGCGAAGTGATGGTAAGACGCGAAACGGCGCCGATAGAAGGTAAGGCCTCGCCACGAAAGCCAAGGGTTTGGATATTCCATAAATCTTCGTCCGGTAGTTTAGACGTCGCGTGACGCTCAATAGCTAAAGGTAATTCTTCTTGCGTCATGCCGCATCCGTTGTCGGTGACGCAAATGACCGATTGCCCGCCTTCCCTCAAATTTATTATGATATGCGTAGCACCAGCGTCGATGGCATTTTCGACAAGTTCCTTAACGACAGCAGCCGGACGTTCGACAACCTCGCCGGCAGCAATGCGATTGACAAGGGTTAAGGGTAAGCGACGTATTGTCATGTCCAGAGCATAGCCAAAGCCGGGCTTGCAACCAACTTTTTTGATTCTTACTCTGACTTGTTGTCCAACAGGGCTTGTTGGCTAGGGTTGAGACGTGCCCCCTCTAACTTGGCGTCGGTTAGATCGGCATCGGTTAAATCAGTCCCCAATAAATTCGAGTAGGACAAATCGGCACCCCGGCAATTTACCTGCCGCATGCTAGCGCCAGATAAGTTAGCGTAACGCAAAGACGTTTTTGACAAATCAGTGATCACTGATCGCTCGCCGCCGATTATTAAAGGCTGAAGTTGGGC
This sequence comes from Alphaproteobacteria bacterium, assembly GCA_013286365.1. GTDB lineage: Bacteria > Pseudomonadota > Alphaproteobacteria > UBA9219 > UBA9219 > JABDFY01. The sequence goes on along the minus strand of JABDFY010000001.1, from coordinate 54,141 downwards.
ACCCTGTAGATTTGCGTTGCTAACCTTGGCACCACGAAGATTAATGCCGCGCATATCGGCAGAAAGAAAATCGGCATGGCGCAAATCGGCGTCGTGCAAGTCAGCAGCTTGCAATTGGGCATCCGCAAAATTAAGGCCATAGAGCATGGAACCAACGGCCCGCAACATCGTTAAACAAGCGTGACCAAAATTTGCGCCACCGCGTAAATCGAATTTGCTGACATCAAGCCTCACGCCTTGTTGGCCATTACTCCCAACCCATAATGTATGCAGCCGCATCATTTCCTCGAGAGGCATTGGCAGATCGTTGACAGTGGGCCCAACCGGCGTGCTTGTGAGCGCACCTGCAAGATTAGCGTTTTCCAAATTAGCAAGACTGAGCGCCACATTCACCAACACGGCGCCCTTCATATTTGCCGTGCGTAAATCACACATGCTGAGATCGGCGTTTTCTAAATTTGCCCCTTGGAAATTGGCACCCTGCAAGCTGGCACGCACTATTTTGCATCCCTTCATTGTGGCGTCGCTAAAATTTGTATCAATGGCCACGGCTCCCGATAAACGGGCATCCGTTAAATTGGCACCACTTAGATCAGCACCGCCGCTATCGGAAGCTGTCAAATCATCATGCACGGATTTTAAATTGCCCTCTTCATCCGCGCTAGTCAAAAAACCTTCGCGTAGATCAACCCCCGTCATATCCGCGTTGATTAATATCGCGCCACGCAAACAAGCGCCACGCAAATCGGCGCGCACCATACTGGCGTTTTGCAGATTAGCCAGGCGCAAATCAGCACTGAAGAGCGCACAATAATCGAGTTTTGTGTCACGCAAATCAGTTTGATACAATACCGCTCCCGAGAAATCGGCATGTGATAAATCTTGACCGCGCAATGAAAGTTGTGACAAGTCGTGTCCGGCCAACATGGCGCGTGCGCCTCCCATACGTGCCGCGCGAAACATACCGTGCTTGCGCACAATGGCGTCAAGCCCGGCTTGATCGAGACGGGTCAAAAGTCTGTTTTCACTCATGTCGGATCACGAGGCTGGCTTGGGGGTCGGAGGGTTGGGTCAGATACACAAGTTATGCCTGCCACTATGCCAAAGGGACTGCTCATTTTGGCAAAGAATTTTTAAGGAACCCTTACAGGCTCGATTGGTTAACCTATTGATATATATACTAATTTATATTAGGCGTTTGTACCGTTTTAAAAAGACGCGTCAGAAAGACCTTTTCGGATGTATTTGCCGCCTCTTTTGCCTCTAGGCCTCGCGCTAATTCCTTTCCAAGTTCGACACCTGGTTGATCGAATGAATTTATGTTCCAAACAACGCCTTCGACGAAGACTTTGTGTTCGTAGAGAGCCAGCAGCATGCCAAAACAAAAGGGGTCGAGGCGATCAAGAAGAATTAGATTGCTCGGTCTGTTACCAGCGCAAGCATTATGTAGATCCGTTGCATTGTCACGACCGAATGCCAAGGCTCCAGCTTGCGCCACCATGTTAGCTAACATCGCCTGGTGATGTTGGGGTTTGTTTAAGTTATCCTCACATATGCCGATGAAGTCGGCTGGAATTACATCGCTGCCTTGATGTAGCAATTGATGAAAACTATGCTGACCGACAGTACCGCATTCGCCAAAGATAATCGGTGCGGTTGCATAATCGACCCGTTGGTTTGTCTGCGTTGTTGTTTTGCCATTACTTTCCATTTCAAGCTGCTGGAGATAACGCGGCAAGTCGCGCAAACGTTCGGCGTAGGGCAAAATGACCTGAGCTTTAGTTGCCCAAAAATTGCGATACCATACGCCAAGCAAGCCCATCACGACGGGCATATTTTTGGCAAGCGGCGCCGTACAAAAATGCTCGTCCATGGCCTCAGCGCCATCAAGCATTTTCTCAAAATTTTCCATGCCTATAGCTAGAGCCAAGCTAAGACCAACTGCTGACCAAAGACTGTAGCGACCTCCGACCCAGTCCCAGATGGGAAACACATTGGCAACATCAATACCAAACTTTTCAACCTCAGCTTGGTTGGCAGAAACGGCTACAAAATGCTGGGCAACAGCTTGCGGTCCCAATTTATTCACCAACCATTGCCGCGCCATATGAGCATTAAGTAAGGTTTCTTGCGTTGTGAAAGTCTTAGAAACAACGACAAAGAGGGTATGTGCCGGATCGATATTGGCGAGAATATTTGTGAGCTCGAAAGCATCGGCGTTGGCAACAAAATGCACGTTCAGCTTGGAGATGAAAGGCGAGAGCGCGCGTGTTGCAAGACGCGGACCAAGGTCAGAACCGCCAATACCTATATTCACAATATGACGTATCGCCTCCCCGCTCGCACCTTTCCAATAACCATTGCGCACTTCATCAACAAACCTTGTTAAACGCAGGCGCGCTATAAGAATATCAGGAATAATATCGCGGCCATCGACTTTGATCGGTCGGTCTTTTTTTTGTCTAAGCGCCGTATGAAGCGCTGCCCGTCCTTCGGATATATTAATTACCTCGCCACAGAACATGCGTTCACGAGCGAATTCTAATTTTTGCTGTGCTGCCAGCTGCGTCAATAGATCAATGGTCTTTGGTACAATTCTGTTGAGAGCAAAATTGAAGCGCAGGCCTTCTAGCGATAGTTGAAAATCTTCAAGCCGTCGCGGATCGTTCATGACCAAATCACGCAACGGTATCGCTTTAACTTCAGCTTGATGGTGGCCTAGCTCCTGCCAAATGGCAGACTGTGTCAGGCTGGTGCTCATGGCCTATTCCCGAACTTGCTGCCAAGTTTCTGTTGGCGTAATACCTTGTGGTTGTCCAACCATGACGACGGTTAATTTTTCCGGATCGAACCAACGATGGATAACATCTTGGATATCTTGCGGCGTTACCCCACGAATGAGGGAATTGCGCTTTTCTAGATAATCCTGACCAAGATGGTTCATTTGCAGATCAACCAGAACGGCGGTAATTTTATCCGTCGATGTCATGGCCAATGGCAACGCGCCGGTTAGATAGTCTTTAGCAGCGTTCACTTCATCTTCTGTCACGCCATCATGATAAATCCCCTGCCAAACTTGCATAACGACTGACCAGGCTTGCCCAACCTTAGGATTATCGGTGGCGGCCTCTCCGACGACTATACCAGCATGTTCCATGGGAGAGAGCATGGTATTGATACCATAGGTCAAACCGCGCTTATCGCGCACTTCATGCATGAGGCGTGAGGAAAATCCGCCACTACCCAGAATGTAATTAACGATATCGGCGGCATACCAATCAGCATCCGTACGTTTTGGACCCGGCATAGCAAACATCATTTCCGTTTGCGTGCCTTCACGCGGAACGAGGATGGTCTGAGGTTGTTGTGGAAATTTTACCTCGTCGATTGGTGCCAGCTGGGCATGCAAGGGAAGATCACCAAAAACCCGATCCAGCGTCGCCGCCAATTCTTCGCGAGATATATCGCCTGTGACCGCTATAATCAAATTATCGCGCGCAAAATGCTTGGCGGCAAAGTTCTGCAAATCTTCGCGCTTCAAGCTATTGAGGCTCGCTGCTGTCCCGAGCATGCGCTCCCCATAGGGGTGACCAGCAAAAAGATAGCTAAACAAAGCATACCTTGCCTGCCAATCGGGACTGCCAAGTTGGATTTTAAGAGAGGTAAGTTGCTCGTCGCGTTGGCGATTAATCTCGTCCCCATCAAAGCGCGGATTTGTTACGGCGAGATGTAGCAAATCAAAAGCCAGATTTTGATCCATCTTCAAGGTCTTTATTTCGCCAAAAATAGCATCACGCCCAACATTGAATTGCATGGCAATTGAATTGTCGGCTAAGGCTTGTTGAAAAGCAGCTGAATCGTACTTGCCAGCACCTTCGGTAAGCAAATTAACGGTGAGTTCAGTTAGCCCTTGTTTATCAGACGGGTCTTGCTCGACGCCGCCACGAAACGCAAATTGCATACTGATCAGCGGCAATTTACTGTCTTGTACCAGCCATGCCTTAATGCCGCCGGGGCTAACGACCTCCTCAATGGTTGCGTTGGCCGGAAGCGCCCAGAGCATTATAATCAGAAAGAGGACTGCGCGGAGTTGTTTCATCGGATACCCAATTCGTGGGCGTGTGAGGGCTCGCTGGCAGCAGCTCGTGCTTCCGGTGTGGCATTAGGATCAGGAAGAAGAAAGCCCATCACATAGTCATGACTGTTGATGAGGTGATGTAAGGCAGTGTCGACTTCTTGAGGCGTAACCGCCTTAATGCGATCAGGCCAGGCTTCTACATCATCAACTGTATGACCGATGGCTAGTGCCTGACCAAAAACATAGCCAGGCGCCAGCAAACTGTCGCGTGCGAAAATTGCGCTTCTTTGCAAGCGCGATTGGGCCAAGGCTATCTCTTTTTTATCAATACCTGTTCGATCCAAATCCTTCAGTTCGTGCCACAAGGCTTGTTCAAGGACTTTGATATCGATGTCTGGCGCTGGCTCAAGCGAGATAGAAAAACTCGAGGCCCCGCGAGCATCAGGATCGTAATCAACATCCACGCCGCTCGCGAGCTTTTCCTTAACCACAAGCTGTCGGTAAAGCAGCCCAACCTCACCACCATCAAGCGTTTCATTCAGCACCTCGAGAGCATAGGCCTCTCGTCCTTTTTGTGTCGCATAAGAGGGTGCCACAAAGTGCAGTTCTAAATGTGGCTGTTGCACACGTATATCTGTAACTTCAATTAAATTTTTTGTCGGCTCAGAAAGTTTTGGGAAAATTGGGCGTGGTGTCACATCGACTCTGGGTAGCCGACCATAAGTGGCGGCAGCGAGGCGCATAACCTCATCCAAACTGACATCGCCGGAGATTATTACGACAACGTTGTTCGGCGCATAATGGTGCTTATAGAAATCCTTAGCATCATCGGCCGTTAGTTTCTCAATCTCCGATCGCCAACCGATAACTGGAATGCCGTAAGGGTAATTTGGAAAAAGCGTTTTGCCGAGCTGTTCCTCAAATTTACCTTGTGGGTTGTTATCCGTGCGCTCCTGGCGCTCATCAAGTACAACGCTCAATTCTGGTGTGGCTGTCTCAACCTTGATATCCAAATTCTGCATGCGGTCAGCTTCCATTTGCATGATCATAGCCAAGCGGTCAGAGGCCACGGTTTCATGAAAGGCCGTAAAGTCGTACGTGGTAAAGGCGTTATCGTTACCACCCTGAGCTGCAAGGATCTTGCTAAATTCACCCGGCGGAATATCTGTGGTGCCGCGAAACATCAGATGCTCAAGATAGTGGGCAAGGCCTGACTTATTGGGAACCTCGTCAATCGAGCCTACTTTGTACCATACCATCTGTGTCACAGCCGGCGCTAGATGGTTGGGCACAACGATGACCTGCAAACCATTCGCAAGCGTGAAGGTTTGCGGGAAAAATACACCGGCAGAAGCAGCGGTTGGAAAGAACAGCAGACAAATGAAGAAAATTCGGAGAAACATCACAGGCCAAGCCAACCGCTTTTTTGCCGCTCAATAATGGGTGTTGCGCCAGTGTTAATCGGCTCGCCTTTATCCTTAGCTTCCTTGATGCGCGCAGCTTCTGCGGCTGCATCAACCGTCGTCGAATTGGATGGGGTCTCTTTCCACCATAGCAACTCGTCGACAAACGCATGTGAACTGACAATCTTTTCTGAAGCTTCACGGTCAACGATAAGGCGAATGTCAGGATCGGCGTGAGCGGCACCTGACGAAGCCAACACGGCTTTTTCTGAATCCGAGGCTCCGCTAGCAGCCTCTCCGGCTTCCGTTTTAGATACAGGGTTCGTATTCGGACCAAACAAAATATCGCTGGCGTGCAGCGTGGTGTTCACGTCCTGGGGACGAGGAGCCCCCGGCTGCGGTGGGCGTAAATTAAAATCTGGTGGTAAAGAAAGCGGCGGGCGATCTACAACAGCAAATTCATCTGGCGCATCGCGGCCGAGGCCAAGATCGTCGCGTATGTCGCTACAAGCCGAAAGCGCTACGAGCACAATTCCCAGTCCAATAAATGATCGCAATGACATCATGTGTTCAACCTGGTTCCAATATTTGGCAAATTTATGCCCGAAAGGGCTGAATGCTTTTAGCCCTTTTAACGGCCTCTGACCAGACTATCTAGCAACAAGAGACCAACACCAAGCACAATAGCACTGTCAGCCAGATTGAAGCTCGGCCAGTGATAGCCGTAAGCATGAAAATCAAGAAAATCGGCCACCGCACCATAACGCAGGCGATCAATCACATTACCAATGGCACCGCCTATAACCAAGCCAAGCGCCAGCGCTACGAGCATTGATGTCGTATGCCAAAGCCACCGCAAAAGAAGAAATAATATTATGCTGGCAATACCAACAAAAAAGTAAGGCAAATACCGAGAATAGCCGTGGTTGAACAGTCCAAAAGTGACGCCCTTATTCCAAACCAGAACAATATTAAAAAACGGCGTGACATAAACTGAATGAGAGGCTTGCAAGACCTGGTTGATAATCCACCATTTACTGAACTGATCGCAAAGCCCAATGGCAGCAGCGAGGTAGGTCGCCGCAGAAATATGGCGCGTGTGTGAGGTCATGCTGCAGCCCTACGTTGATGCATAACAGCGTCGTGGCAACGATGGCAAAGATCTGGATAATCGGCATGCTCACCCACTTCACCAAGCACCTGCCAACAGCGTTCGCATTTTAGGCCAGAGGCCGGTTCAATCACAACACCGACATCTGGAATTTCTGTCATAGTAAATGCCGTTGTTGGTGGCTTGCCAACAGTTAATGTTAAAGCTGAGCTTATGCAGATCTCTGCAAAATCAACCTCTTCGAGCAAGGCTTTGTGCTCCAATTTGAGGTATATATGCGCCTTTGCCTGCAAACTTGAGCCGATTTTTTTGTCATTCCGCGCCACTTCCATAGCCCCCGTTACGACACGGCGCAGATGACGGATTTGTACCCATTTCTTGTTCAAGGCTTCGTTCAACCATGTATCAGGAACGCTCAAAAATGTCTGCAGATGTATGCTGTCTTCTGGTCGATTATTGCGCAAAAGCCAAGCCTCTTCCGCTGTGAAACAGAGAATGGGCGCAATCCACAAAACCAGATGACCAAACACATATTCCATACACGTGCGCGCGGCGCGGCGGCGTTTAGCGTCGGCCCGGTCGCAGTAAAGGCTATCTTTGCGCACGTCAAAGTAAAATGCCGATAAATCAACAGCACAAAAGTTATGCAACTCAACCAACAGGTGATTGAAATCGAATTTAGCAATATCGGAGCGCACGACAGCATCAAGTTCGTGTAACCTATGTAGAACCCACCGCTCAAGCTCCGGCATTTCGGTAACATCAAGATGTTCTGATGATGTCATGCCATCTAAGGCTCCGAGCAGATAACGTAATGTATTACGCAGACGACGGTAGAGATCACCAGTTTGTTTCAAAATTTCAGGACCGACACGCATATCCTGGGTATAATCAGTCGACAATACCCAGAGACGTAAAATATCTGCCCCCATCTGATCGATAACTTTTTGCGGTACAACGACATTGCCCAACGACTTCGACATTTTTCGGCCCTGCTCATCAAGCGTAAAGCCATTTGTCAGAACCGCCTTATAAGGTGCGCGGCCTAAAGTGCCACAACCTTCAAGCAATGACGACTGAAACCAGCCGCGATGTTGATCTGATCCCTCACAATAAAGATCGGCCGGCCAACTGAGATTTGGCCATTCAGTCGTGCCTCCTTCGGGTTTGAGGCAAAAAGCATGGGTCGATCCCGACTCGAACCAAACGTCAACGATGTCGAAAACTTGCTCGTAATCCTCGACTTTATAGGTGCTGCCTAAAAACTCCTGTGGCTTATGGCTGTACCAACTATCGGCGCCTTCCTTGTCAAAAGCTGCGGCAATGCGTTCTAGGACTGCCTTATCACGCAAAGGCAGGCCGGATTTATCGACGAAGAGGGCAATCGGCACACCCCAAGCGCGTTGGCGGCTAATACACCAATCAGGACGCGTAGCGATCATGCCACGCAAGCGATTTTCACCTGTGCCGGGATACCATTTTGTTTCGCCAATCGCTTTCAAGGCCAATTCGCGCAAGGTTAATTTTTGTCCCTCGGCAGGTTGATCCATGGCGATGAACCATTGCGGTGTGGTGCGAAAAATAAGGGGTGCTTTTGATCGCCAAGAATGTGGATAGCTGTGGGTGATATTTTTTTTAGCCAGCAAGGCGCCCACTTCAATCAGCGCTTTAATCACGGCACCATTTGCATCGCCAACACTTCCGTCAGGTTTGTAAACCGTCTTACCGGCAAAGCCCCTCACATGCGGCAGGTAATTACCGTCATCGCCGACAGTTTCATCAAATCTAATTTTATGTTTCTGCCCAAGATCAAAATCATCCTCGCCGTGACCGGGCGCGATATGCACAAAACCTGTGCCTGCCTCCAGGGTCACAAATTCACCATGATAGAGCGGAACATCGTAATCGAAATAACCCTCATATACGGATTTTCCGTGAAACGGATGGTGGCAAATAGTGTCAGCCAGATCAGCACCCTTGAGACTGGAATGTACTGTCCACTTTGTAATTTTGAGCTCTAAGCAGAACGGCTCAAGCAGCGCCGTCGCGACAACAAGCCGATCGCCCACGTGGGTCAAACTTCCCTCGGCAACTTCATCCACACATACAATTGAATAATCCAAATCACCATAAGCGATCGCCCGATTACCGGGAATTGTCCACGGCGTCGTTGTCCAAATGACGATGGCCGTATTCGCAGAACTGAGCTCAACGTGTTTTGCGTGCTTGATTGGAAATCGTACCCAAATTGTCGTTGATTTATGATCGTGATATTCGATCTCAGCTTCAGCCAACGCCGTTTTCTCGACAACTGACCACATGACAGGCTTAACACCTTTATAGAGTAATCCATTCAAAAGGAATTTGTGTATCTCACGCACAATCTGCGCTTCAGCTTTATGTGTCATTGTACTGTAGGGATGCGACCAATCGCCTATGGCACCAAGGCGTTGAAATTCTTCTGACTGCACATTCATCCAGTGATCGGCAAAAGCGCGGCATTCAGCTCGGAACTGTAAGAGTGGTACGCTATCTTTGTCCTTACCTTGAGCTCGGTATTGTTCTTCAATTTTCCACTCGATCGGTAATCCATGACAATCCCAGCCCGGAACATAGGGTGCATCACGGCCCAACATCTGATAGCTGCGGTTGATTGTGTCTTTTAGGATCTTCGTCAGTGCCGTACCGATATGAATGTTACCATTGGCATAGGGTGGGCCATCATGAAGAATAAATTTCTCCCGACCAAGTGCTTGTGCGCGTAATTTACCATGCAGGTCCATTGCCTTCCAATACGCAAGCAGCTCTGGTTCCTTTTGCGGTAAGCTGCCGCGCATGGGAAAATCGGTCTTCGGTAAAAACACCGTATCGCGATAGTCGGCTTTTTTAGTTTCTGTCATAGGGGGCAGAATAGTGGCCGGTTTTGCGGCGGTAAAGCTGTCTTTTAATCAAGCCAACATCGCTTTTGCTGCCATAACATCACTTATGATTTGCGCACGTAAAGCATCTATATCGGAAAATGATCGTTCAGGGCGGAGAAAATGGAGCAAAACCACCTCCCATTCTTGGCCATAAATCTCTTCTTGAAAATCGAACAAATGAAACTCGAGCAATTCCTCCTTACCATCCACAGTCGGCCTAACGCCAATATTGGCTACACCGCGCCATTTTTCAGACTTGCCGACGCGCGCGGCCAAAATGGCATAAACACCGAACTTGGGTCTCAAATAGTCGCCAAGCCCTATATTGGCGGTCGGAAAACCAAGCTCTCGGCCACGCTGCGCGCCCTTTTGTACAATGCCAGCAATTGACCAAGACCGACCAAGCACATGTTCGGCAGCACGCAAATTACCTTCTTGAAGTGCCTGTCGCGCGCGCGAGGAAGACATAATCTCGCCTTCTGCATCGCGAAAAGGAGCAACCTCTGTAACGCCGACATTATGTGGTGAAAGCCAACTGCGTAGATTCTCCATATTTCCAGCCCGCTTAAAGCCAAAAACAAAGTCAAACCCAGCAACAATATGTTGCACGCCATATGTGTGAACCAAAATCTCTTCGACGAACGCCGATGCGGATAGCTGTGAAAAAGTGGGCGTAAACGGAATGACATTTACTTCGGCGATCGCGAGGCCTTGCAACAAGCGTATCTTCACCTGCGCTGGGGTCAGCCTAAATGGCGCCGTATTGGGTTGGAACAAGGAACGTGGATGAGGCTCAAATGTTAAAACATTAGCCGTTACACCCATGTTGCGAGCTTTATCTAGGGCGGCACTAATCACAACTTGGTGGCCACGATGAACGCCATCGAAGTTACCGAGCGCGAAAACGCCGCCTTTACCGGAACCCTGAATTGAACTGGTCATTCGTCAAGCCCGATACTATCCTCAAAGTGAGTAGGTTAGCTCCAGGATAAACATATGCCGCATCTTGAGGAACAATTCTTTTGCCTGCCGGATGGCATGCGTTTACGCTACGCCTGGTTTCAGCCAACCATCCCCTCGAGGGGTACCATACTCTGCTTGGGCGGACGACGTGAGTTCATAGAGAAAGATTTTGAGGTTATTGAGGCTTGGCTCAAGCGCGGTTTTAAGGTTGTGGCCCTTGATTTGCGTGGCCAGGGGGGATCTGGGCGCATGCTGGCCAATAAGAACAAATCCCATATTGGATCCTTCGATGAGTATCGCAGCGATATAAATGAGTTTTACCGCTCAATCGTAAAGCCGCAACTCATACGACCGCTGATCGTTTTTGGGCATTCCATGGGGGCCTTTGTAGCACTCGAGTGGCTTCTGCACGATAAACCGGACGTTAAAGCCGCCATACTAGCGACGCCTATGTTGGCGTTACCGTTGCCAAGTTGGTTATATGGAATGATGCGCGTGATATCATGCTGTGCCCTAGGGCTAGGCTTTGGTAATGCCTATACATTCGCCGAACGCAATTATAGTCCCAAACAATGGCATTTTAAAAATAATTATCTGACACACGATCCCGAACGTTTGAGAATTATCCCAGATTGGTTCGCTCGCAGACCTGAATTCAGCTTGGGCGGCGTAACGTATAGTTGGATAGATGCCGCCGTAAAAGCCATTACAAAGACTCGCAAACAACTTAAGAATATTGTAACGCCAACCCTGGTACTCAACGCAGGCGCTGACCGAGTAGTGCTCTCTCGTGAAGTTAGTAAGTGGACAAGAGAAATCCCTGGCGCAACAGAAAAAATTTATCCTGGCGCGCTCCATGATCTGATGTGTGAAACGGATGACTATCTATCTCAGGTCTGGCGTGATATCGATAATTTTTTACAAGGCATTAACGTATAATTGTAAGTTCCGCGCCGTTGTCAGAGAGCGTTAATTCACCACAACTACCGATCGGCAACGTCGTAAGATACCTTCCGTGGCCGCAGGGAAAATTAAAACAGATCGGCACCTCGGGCGGCAAATGTCGAACAAAGATTTGCTTCAAATCGCTGCCATAAGGTTGTTCGCCCGCGCGCATAAATCCTGTTTCGCCGTCACCAATATCAACCATCTCACCGACTATAACGGCTCGAACACCCTCAAATTTCCCTGCAAGTCGCAAATGATTAAGCTCGCGATCCAAACGATAGAGAACCTCATCAACATCTTCGATAAAAAGTATCACATCTTTGCCCGACCAGTCGTAAGGCGTACCAACCAGGCTCTGCAACAGCGCTAGATTACCGCCCGTAATTCTGGCCTTAGCCGTTCCCGCACGCACTGTTTCGGCTTCAGGAAATTTTAAGTTGACCCTCGCGTTCTTCGTGCCGATGATTTGGAATAAATCTTCTGACATGCGCTCATCATAATCGTGAGCAAAATTCCAAAACATCGGTCCGTGAAAGGTTACGAATCCGCACTGAGCGGAAATCGCTTGTAATAACGCAGTAATGTCGGAAAAACCTACAAACGGTTTGGGGTTCTGTTTGATAAACCTGTAGTCCAGTTTATCGAGAAGTCGCATCGAGCCTGTGCCGCCGCGTGCGCAGAAGATGGCATCAATGGTGGCATCAGCGAACATATCCATTATGGCTTCGGCACGCGCCGCATCATGACCAGCCAGTTGGCCATCTTTTAGATAATTTTGTGCATGGATCACTACCTGATAACCGCGCGCCTCCAAGAATGCCTTGCCTTTTACCAGCCAGTCGGGCTTTGACCATCGTGCCGGCGATACAATACCGATCGTTCCTCCGGCTTTAAGCGGAGGTGGATAAACCAAGGAAGACTGCGCATTCTTCGGTGAAGTCATATTCGGTGAATTTATAGCTGAGCTGAGATGAGATGAGATGATTTGAATTATGTTGCACCCATGTTATCACAAACAAAAGCCGCGAGGGGAGACGTATTTGGTCTATTCAAGTCCTGATTTGATAAAACTTATCCATGAGACGCATGCGCTGTCCATATGGAACCGGAAAAAAGGTCCGGTTTTCTGGTACATTGCCGGTGTACCCGGACCTTTTTATGTCAATACAGAGTTTGTCATCGGCGCCGAGACGGCAAAAGATTTGCTTAAACAAATCGACAAAGTACTTGGTAGCCTAGCTGACCCCGGCGTCCGCAGCGAAGCGTTGGGCAAAATTATTTTAGATGCCACAACAACTAATTCGGTTTATCAGCAAGTTATTAAGACTATGGCGGCGAAGGCCAGAGAAAATTATCCCGTTGGTAGTTACAACTTTATATCCGGTGGCGAGCGACGTGATTGGCTGTTCTCGGTTCCTTTAGCCGATGAATTAAATATAAAGCATGCGTACTTATTTAAAAATCAAACAGCCTATTGCCCGCAAGGGCTAATACCCCATGAGAAGGCCCTGCATATCGCCGACTTGATTAACAATGCCGCGAGCTATTTTGATTTATGGTTTCCTACCCTTGAAAAGGCAAAGCTCGACTATGCTGGCACGCTTTGTTTTAATAGTCGCGGTAACGGCGTGCAAAAACTGCACGCACGAGGGACAAAAGTAGTAGCCCTTAATAGTATTGATCTGGGGTTCTTTGAGCAATCGAGAGCCGAAAAGCTAATTGACGAAGAAACGCTGGCTGAAATTGCCCTCTATTTTAAATCGCCTCAAGAATGGGGCAGACAGTATCTGCCGTACGACGTCGCTTTATTCGAGGTGATGGGTATGGATAACAAATCATTCGAGAGAATGCGCTCATTTTTCTCACTTGACCCCTGGTCGATGCGACAAACCCATGAAGTGCTATTTACACAGGTGAAAGCAGCCATTGCAGATAGGCTCAAGCACCAGGCCGCTTAAAACACCCGATAAAAATTAGCGCCGTTTTCCGCTAACTGGGTCGACACCACGCATCACTTCCATGCGCGCAATTTGCTTATCTATGTAGCTATTAATCATACCAACACGATTTTCTCGGATCAGCGCTCGCACAGGATCGCCATTGTTGTTTTCTTCTGTCACAACGTAACGTAAAAATGGACCCGACGAACCCAAAGTTTGGTGCCATGCCGCCGTTAGGCCTTGGGCTAACATAAAATTTGCGCCGACTGAGCCCATACTTTGCTCGGCAAGATGCATAAGACCCATGAAACTTTCTTCAACCGAGCCAGCGTGGATTGTGGTGATGACTAAATGGCCAGTCGTAGCGGCACGCAATATCTGCTCGGCAGCACGCGGCGATCGCACCTCACCCACCAACAAGTATCGTGGTGTCCAACGCAAAGCGCGTTTTAGCGGCGTCGCCCAATCTTCATCCTTATTGACTTGCACCTGGTAGCAGTAGCCATAATCGCCAACTGGTCCGTCGAGCATGTATTCAACCGGATCTTCGACCGAAATTCCGACGCCGCCAAAACGTTGTAGATAATCACCGAGCAGTGCAAATGATGTTGTGGTCTTACCATGTCCGGTTGGACCTGAAATGAGAATGAGGCCATCGCGTTGGCCAAGCTTGCGCAAGAAGGTACACATATGAGGCGCAATTGATAGCTCTTCCAAAGTAGGCACGCGCGAGTTAATCCGACGCAAGATGACCCACTCTTGCCCGTTAGCTAGTCGCTGATAGGAAAGTCGAAAACGCATATCGTCGTAGGCATAGGAGGAATCGGGATTTTCAATGTTCCCAATCAATTGTTTGGCGATAATCTGGACTTCGCCGCGATGTTTTTCCGGCAATACTCGCGACCAGTTGTTCGTGTAGTCACGGCCCGGTGAGCGGTAACGCGCCGTGCCTGGCTGATCCAATCTCACATACAAATCCATAAAGGGAAGATCACGAAGTCTTGTACCAACATTCTGACCATCATTTTTAAGCATGATTTTTCCTACCCGTTCATTTCTTAGGCGGCGGTTTAGCGCCAACGGCGCCCGGCGGCGGCTGATTTGCCAGCGATGGCACGACTATCTGAGCCTGTGGATTGGTTAGCCGGGCAGCTATTCGATCTATATATGTCGACATCATACCGATTTTATTCTCGCGAATAAGCGAACGAATAGGATCACCCATCGAATTCTCTTCGGTAAATAGATATTTCAAGAACGGACCCGTTTCCTTCATGGTCTGATAAACCAATGCCGTTAAGGCAGCAGCTAGGATGTTTTGAACACCGGGGCCCATGGCTTGTTCCGCTAGAAAAATAATCCCCATCAGCGCTTCTTCCGGCGAGCCGGCATGAACGGTCGTTATGACAAGATGTCCGGTGGCTGCTGCACGCAAAAGTTGCTCAGCCGCCTTTGGCGTGCGAATTTCACCAACATAGATATAACGTGGGGCCCAGCGCAGGGCTCGCTTCAAACAGACCGCCCAGTCTTCGTCATTTTTAACTTCAACCTGAAAACAATGCCCACCATCGCCATGTCGGCCTTTGAGCATATATTCAACCGGATCTTCAATGGTGACTGCCGTTCCACCGTAGGTACGAAGAAAATCTGCTAAAAGCCCGACAGCTGTCGTTGTTTTGCCGTGGCCCGTGGCACCTGAAATAACGACCAAACCGTCGCGCGTGCCAAGATTGCGCATATGAGTGCAAATTGTTGGCATGATGCCCAGTTTATTGAAATCGGGAATAACTGTATTAATGCGTCGGGCGCAAACCCAAGTCGTTCCATCGGCCATGTGTTGGCGCGACAAGCGGCAACGCACGCCTTCAAAATCTATAGCCCCATCATTTAAATCTTTCAGTAAAGACTGTACCCCCGCCATGAAACGGTCGATCACGAGTTGATATTCTTCCGGCACAATCTGATTGATGCGGCCTTGGCCTCTTACATTTGATCGATACAGCGCCCTATCAGGTTGATCGAGCCGGACGTAAAGATCAATAAATGGCAGATTTTCAAGTGATAGATTACTCATCAAGCCCCGAGAGACTAAACTTCAGCCACACACCAACGCAGAGGCGCAGAATTACGGTACGGTACTATTTCTTGCCTGTTTTCGGTTAAAATCGAATTAATATCGTCCTTCAAATGGTCAATTTTCATTAACTCAAGCAATTTCTCGTTCACCGGCAGTCCATAGAACGATGGACCATTGCGGCTGGCAAAGGCTTCAAAATTTGAAAGGCTTCCAGCGTCTTCAAACACTTGAGCGTAGAGCGCCAACGCACTTGGGGCCGTAAAGATCCCAGCGCAGCCACAAGCGCTTTCTTTTGCTTGACGAAAATGTGGGGCCGAATCTGTACCAAGAAAATACATTTTGGCCCCGGAGGTTGCGGCCATGATCAACGCCTGACGATGTCTTTCGCGTTTTGCCACAGGCAAGCAATAATAATGCGGACGAATGCCGCCTTTGAACATAGCATTGCGGTTGATCAGCAAATGATGTGCCGTAATCGTAGCCGCCAGACCCCCTTTTTTGCCCTCACTGCTGACATAGTCCACGGCTTCTGAGGTCGTGATATGCTCGAAGACAATTTTGAGTTCTGGGTAATCTTTCCTTAATGGCTTCAAGATTTTATCAATAAATACGGCCTCACGATCGAAGACATCCACGTCAGGATCAGTGACCTCACCATGCACGAGCAGCGGCATACCCATACGCTGCATCTTCTCCAGCACGGATTGGATATTTTTGACATCCCTTACGCCATGCTCGGCATTGGTCGTGGCGTGAGCCGGATAGAGCTTGGCCGCCGTTACAATGCCCAGCTCATGGCCCCGCGATAGATCGTGAGGATCTGTGGTATCGGTGAGATAAATCGTCATCAGAGGCGAGAATTTGATGCCTTCGGGCAGAGCGGCCAAGATTTGATCGCGGTAAACCTCGGCCCGGGCTGTCGTCGTTACCGGAGGCTGTAAATTGGGCATAACGATTGCCCGGGCAAAATGACGTGCTGTATAGGGCAAAACAGCCGCCAGCATCGCGCCGTCACGTAAATGTACATGCCAATCGTCTGGCTGTGGGATCGTGAGTTTTTTGATCGATTTAGCGGACATCAAGGCTGCCAAAAAATTCAGGTGGAAGGCTAGATCAGCATATCGCAAAACTGATGACAATTGGTTATAAGTGCAGACATCGACTCTTGCTAGGTTTAAGCTCGCTTCATGACCATTATTCAACCCAGAACAGCCCCAGGAACGCTCGAATTGCTCCCACGCCAGCAAATGGTGTTTCAGCATATGCTTGATACTATTCGTCGTGGCTTTGAGCGCTTCGGTTTTGTGCCGGTAGAGACACCGGTTTTTGAACTGAAAGACGTCCTTTTGACTAAATCCGGCGGTGAGACGGAAAAACAAGTCTATTTTGTGCAATCGACCGGTTCTTTACAGCAAGGCCATGAGGCTGATCTTGCTTTACGCTTTGATCTGACGGTGCCCTTGGCGCGTTACGTCGCCGAACATGAGCGTGAGTTGGTGTTTCCGTTCCGACGCTATCAAATTCAACGTGTCTATCGCGGTGAGCGGGCACAGCGTGGAAGGTTCCGAGAATTTTATCAATGCGATATAGACGTCATAGGCAAAGATAAACTTGATCCGGCTTATGACGCCGAATTACCGGCAATTATCGTACGTATATTTGAAGAACTTAATGTCGGCGAATTCACCATACATTTCAGCAACCGCAAAATCCTCCTTGGATTGTTAGCAAGTTTCGGCATTGATGATGCCGAAAAACAAAAGCTTGTTCTGCGTGATATCGACAAGCTCGATAAAATCGGACGTCCCAAGGTACGTGAAGCCCTCGTTGATCTCGGATTGAAAGATATAATTGCTGACCGCCTGTTGAGTTTAATCACCCATACGGGCAGCAAGGAAGAATTGCTCGCGGCTCTACGGGCAGAAAAAGCCGAACACCCCGTATTCTTGCAAGGACTAATGGAGTTGTCGCAGATTGTAGTATCCCTGAAGGCGTTGGGCGTTGCCGAGAATCGCACACGTCTTAATCTCGCCATTGCGCGCGGCCTCGATTATTATACCGGCACGGTTTACGAAACCTTTATCGATGCTCACCCGGAATTTGGCAGCGTATGCTCCGGCGGTCGTTACGATGATCTTGCCGGTCTTTACACCAAATCAAAACTCCCAGGCGTTGGACTTTCAATTGGTTTAACGCGCCTTTACGACCAGCTCAACATGCATAATCTATTGCCGCAAGTGCCGCACAACGTGCAAATCTTGATCACGCAACTAGATCCACAATTAAGTTCCGTCTACTTGTCGTTAGGCACAGAGTTGCGTCATGCCGGATATAATGTTGAAAATTATCTTGAGCCCGCAAAACTTGATAAGCAGCTAAAATACGCCGATCGCGCCGGCATTCCACTCGCCATTATCATCGGCGAGAATGAGCAATCCAAAGGCAATGTCCTCATAAAAGATTTGATGGCAAAATCTCAACTAGAGCTTCCAAGAACTGAGTTGATCAACAGACTAAAGAACATCATACACCACAAGGATTAAAGACAGTCACTATGCCACTTTCCTGGTCATCAACATCCGACGAGGAAACGCCGCTTTACCGCATGCGGCTGCCGCGCGCGTTTTTGCTTGTTCCGATTGTGATCTTGCTTGGTTTTGGCGCCGTGCTCTGCACTTTGGCGTACAGCGAAATGCGGACATCGCGATTTCAATCGGAGTGGTTTACAAATCTTACATCTGGCATTCACCTTACCATGGAGCCAGGCCTAAATCCCAAGTTGCGTTATCCATCAACAGGTCCTTACAACCAACGTCTTGGATACAGTTATCTGCCATTTTTTATCAAATCTCTTACCTCTGATAATTACACAGTGGCCTGGCAAGCACGTCCTTCTCCGGCCTATCAGAAACTAATCAACGATGGGCTTTATCCCATCTATCACGCAAAAACAGTAACTGGCCTCATGCTCTACGATCACGAAGGCCAACCACTCTATGCGGCCAGCTATCCCAACCACATTTTTTCCGATTTTCGTTCAATTCCGCCGTTGCTTGTCAACACTCTCTTGTACATTGAAAACCGCGAGCTTCTGCAGCCAGGGCCTGCGACACGTAATCCGGTTATAGAGTGGGACCGATTTCTGTTTGCCGCCTTCGGTCACATGATGCAGTACGTTGTGCCAGGTTTTAATGCTGGCGGCGGCAGCACCCTCGCGACACAGATTGAGAAATTTCGCTATTCACCAGGTGGCGAAACCCGCAATGCTATGGATAAATTACGCCAAATTATTTCGGGCAGCCTGCGTGCCTATTTAGACGGACCGGACACGCGTGAGGTACGTAAACAGATCGTCCTCGATTACCTCAACAGCACGACATTAAGTGCACGACCGGGATTTGGCGAGGTCAATAGCATCGGCGACGGATTATGGGCTTGGTTTGGGCAGGACCTTAATGAGGCGATCACGGCGCTGAATTTACCCGAAAGCGACCCAGATTCGCTGCGTACTAAAGCACATGTTTATCGTGAGGTGTTGGGTCTGATCTTAGCTCAAAGACGTCCAACATATTATTTGCTGACAGATCGCGAAGAACTCGATGATCTTACTGATGTAACGTTAGATAGGTTGAAGGCCGCCGGGATCATCTCCGATACTTTGCGGGAAGCCAGCAAAGCGGCCTCCTTTAGATTTCTTGCCGATCCGCCGCAACCACCTCAAACACCGTTCATAGAGCAGAAAGCGACAAACTCTTTGCGCAACCATCTCCTTAGTATGTTGGGCCTGAAAAATCTTTATGAACTTGACCGACTTGACCTTGCCGCTGTCACAACTCTTGATGAAACAACACAACAGAAAGTCGTCGATTTTCTAAGGAAGATGAGTGATAAAAATTTTCTGCAGTCTATTGGACTTTACGGTTTTCGTCTTCTCGCTCCTGAGAATGACCCGACCAAAATTAAATGGAGCGTCATACTTTATGAACGCGGTAACGATGCCAACCGGATCCGTGTGCAGGCCGATAACATCGATGAACCCTTCGACATGAACGAGGGCGTCAAACTCGACCTTGGCTCGACGGCAAAATTACGCACACTTGTTACTTATCTCGAAATTATTGACGAGCTTTATCAGCGTTACGACGGCGTGTCATTAGAGGATCTTCAATCGATAGCCGATGATGCCCCGGATAACCTGACAACTTGGGCCACAACATGGATGGCCAAGCATCCCGATGGTAAACTTGATGATATTCTTGAGGCGGCGATGGACCGAACTTACTCCGGAAACCCCAGTGAAGTTTTTTTCACAGGTGGTGGTGAACACAGCTTTGTAAATTTCGAAAAATCAGAAAATGTCGAGACGATGGATTTACGTGAAGCCTTTCGTAATTCGGTCAATCTCGTTTTTGTACGCCTTATGCGCGATGTCGTAAATTACATGATCGCACAAGGCCCTGTGACGAAACAGGAATTGCTGGACGATCCCGATCAACCTGCGCGCAAGGCTTATTTAGAACGCTACGCCGACCGTGAAGGCAGTGTTTTTCTTAGCCGCTACATGAGCGATTATATCGGCAGCAGTCCAGACGATGCCTTAGATAAACTGACAAGCCATGGCCATAGTGGTGCCACGGCACACACGATCATTTTCCGTTCCGTACTGCCTCATGGTAGTTTTGACGAGTATGTTGCCTATATGAACCGACATCCGGTGCGAACAGCACTTGATGGCGAACGGTTGAAACAACTCTATAATGATTATCCGGTGACTAGATATAATCTTGCGGACAGAGGCTATATCGCAGGCGTAAATCCGCTTGAATTATGGTTGGTGAGTTATTTGCAAGCCAACCCAAAGGCCTCACGCAATGCCATTTTGGCTGTCAGCAAGCAGATGCGCGTTCAAAGTTATGCTTGGTTATTCAACCCACGCCTAAAACACGCACAGGATACGCGCATTCGTATTATTTTGGAGTTGGATGCTTTCAAGCGAATTCAACAACACTGGGCAAGGCTCGGTTACCCCTTTGATCGTCTTGTGCCAAGCTATGCGACAGCCATTGGCAGTTCTGCCGATCGTCCCGATGCTTTGGCCGAGCTCGTAGGACTTATTCTAAATGACGGCATCAAAGTACCAACCGCACGCTTTGATACTCTGCAATTCGGCGCCAACACGCCCTACCAAACAGTTATGGTACATAATGGCCCCAACGAAGGTGAGCATCTACTCAATCCAGCCATTGCTCGCATTGTTAAAGCAGCGATGATCGACGTCGCTGAGAATGGAACAGCCAAGCGTATCAAAGGCGCTTATGTCGATGGCACCGGCAAGCCCCTCTTGATAGGCGGCAAAACTGGAACTGGCGATCACCGCTATGATGAATTTGGCGCCGGTGGGAAACTTATTTCCTCGCGCGTTGTCAATCGTACCGGTACGTTTGTCTTCTTCATTGGCGATCGGTTCTTTGGAACAATTACAGCTCATGTCGCCGGCGAAGATGCTGCCAACTATAACTTCAGTAGTGCGCTTGCCGTGCAGACACTGAAATCATTGGCCCCCATTTTTCAGCCGCTTATTAATGGCGCGCCCATGACGGCGCAGAATGGCGTGATCGGATCGGTAGGACAGTGAAATCATCCAAAGAGTTTGGCTTTATGTCGCTTCGTGTTCTGATAATTGCTTTGACCTTCGCTACTATCTTGTTCCAGCTACCTGTTAAAGCAGCGGAGCCGACGGGTAGCCCCAAATCCCTCGGTATCTTTGGCAACTGGTCGGCCTACACGGCCCATGAAGGCGATCAAGAGGTCTGCTACATGCTGTTGATTTCGCATCCCAATCAACCCCCGCCCCTCAAAACAAGAGGTAAAGTCAAAGATAAAGCGGCTAAACGTGGATCAATTTATCTTATGATCACGGAGCGTCCTGCCGAAGGAAGCAAAGATGTGGTGAGCTATACAGCTGGCTATAATTTCAAACCCATCAGCGATGTAAAGATAGAGCTTGGTAAAACCCAGTTCAGCCTCTTCACACAAAATGATACTGCCTGGTCGCGCGATGCCACCACCGACCGGGCGTTAGCCGCTGCTATACGCTTCGGCAAAAGCATGCGTGTTACGGGCGTATCTGTGCATGGCCAAACACTGACCGATACGCTCGATATCAAAGGCTCTTCAGCGGCTTACACGGCAATCGGCAAGGCCTGTGGGCTTGATGTTGAGAACCCCAAATCGTTACCTAATAAAAAAAAGAAATCTAAATAGAGACGTAAGTTTTGACAGAACAGCCCTTTTCCAGGCATCTAACTGTCATGGGAATTGCTACTCACGCTAAATATTTTGCTCCACCCGCAATCGACGCTGCGGGGCGGCGGAATCTTATTGGCCTAAGCCAAGACGAACTGCTCGAAGCTATAACTGCGCTTGGCTTAGAAAAATTCCGTGCCAAACAATTATGGTCGTGGATCTACTTTCATGGCGTAACAGATTTCGAAAATATGACCACGCTGGCCAAGCCAGTGCGCGAGAAACTGGCTGCGCACTTCATGTTAGAGCGCCCGACCGTAACGCAAGACCAAAAATCCGAGGACGGCACACGGAAATGGTTATTAAAGATGGTCGACGGCCAAGAAATTGAGGCTGTACATATTCCTGAAATCGACCGTGGCGCTTTATGCGTATCATCACAAGTTGGCTGCACGCTCACCTGCCGTTTTTGCCATACCGGCACGCAACGTCTGGTGCGTAATCTCGAAGCCAGCGAAATTGTGATGCAGGTGATGTTAGCGCGCGATAAGCTCAAGGAATGGCCTTCAACTAAAGATGACCGACTGCTCTCCAATATTGTGCTGATGGGAATGGGCGAGCCACTGTTCAATTACGAGAATGTGGCTAAGGCCGCAAAGATAATCATGAATGGCGACGGTATTGCTATCAGTAAACGCAAAATCACGTTATCGACTTCGGGCGTTGTGCCAATGATCGAGCGCTGCGGAAATGAACTTGATATTAATCTTGCCGTAAGCTTGCACGCCGTAACCGATGAATTACGCGATCAAATTGTTCCTATCAACCGCATGTATCCGATTAAGGAACTTCTCAAGGCCTGCCGCGAATATCCGGGGATCAGCAATGCACGACGCGTTACGTTTGAGTATGTCATGCTCAAAGATGTTAATGATAGTCCGGTGGATGCCAAGCATTTGGTGAAACTACTGAGAGGCATCCCAGCAAAAATCAATCTTATTCCCTTTAATCCTTGGCCTGGCGCACCTTTTGAATGTTCGGATTGGAAAACCATCCAGAAATTCGGCGATATTGTGAACGAAGCCGGATATGCCAGTCCTGTACGTATGCCGCGCGGCCGCGATATCATGGCTGCCTGCGGTCAATTGAAATCACAAAGTATTCGCTTATCATCAGCTGAACGGGCTGCGATTGACAAGATTATTGCTGAGAAAGAACTGTCCCAAGGATTGGAAATTTCGCGCGCATAATGGCCGATAATTTAATTTCTCCATATTTATGGAACTTCTACTTATCCACAACATATCCCATCCTCCTCTCATTCCACGATTGCTATTTTACAAGCGAGGTATAGCTTCGCGCACTTTAAGGCGACTTACTTCGACAAAAATTTAGAACTGATGTTATCTTTTTTCGAGTCATATAGTCATGAATAGCCGACTAGCAATTGGCGTCAATCAGGCACACGAAATCATATCGATTGATGTCCGGAGGCTCGTAGATGACGCAATAGTGGAAGTCACAAGCAATATAAGGCGCTCTCCAGATTCTGTTGAAAGTACACGCTAAAAAATTCATCGACTTTGCTAATGGCGTCGCACACGTCTGTGGACGCTGTTTTAACGACGATCTAGATCCTTGTGGAACAGGCCCGGTATCTTTCGAAGAGAACTTGGCACTTCTTCAAAGCGCCATAATCAACACTGCCAGACTTCATGTATGGCTTGAATATTTCAGGTCCTACGGACAGGAGATCGTTGGTGCCGTAAGTCCATTAGCCCAGCTTTTGCTCCGTCAAGTTATTCACCGCTCCCCGTTAAATAGCGAGGCTCGTAAAAAAGTATTCAAGGATATTGAAGCTATAGGTAGCCTACGAAATGATCCACGTTTAGTTTTTTCTAGTGTCAGCAGAGCTGGTCTCTAACCAAACTTGTTACTGCGACTAAACCCGTTGGGCGGTAGTTTGCCGGCCTGCGCTCGCGCTCCAATCCAGGCACGTAAATCTGTTTCCGTACGTTCACGGTCGCCTGATTTCCAAGACAGTCCTTCTTTGAGATTGAAACTCTTGACGTCAGACAAGCCGCCATCCTTGTATTTTTGTAAAATTACGCCACGGCCGCGGCCCATCTCGGGCAATTCATCGCTCTTAAACAGCAACAATTTTCGATTGGTGCCGATAACGGCCACATGATCACCCGCTAAAGGAGCGAAGGCAACGGCGCGCGTTTTTTCTGCTACATTTAGAACCTGTTTACCGTTCTTGGTTTGCGCTAGCACATCTTCTGCTTTCACAATAAAACCACGCCCATCGCTAGAAGCGACGATAAATTTCTGATCAGCTTGATATTTAGTCACTCCTATAATTTCGGCTTCAGGCGGCATATCGATCATGAGCCGTACCGGCTCGCCGAGACCTCTGCCGCCAGGAAGTTTGTCGCCGCCAAGTGTGTAGAAACGGCCATTGCTGGCAAATAACAATATCTTATCGGTTGTTTCCGCGTTCAGCACGAAACGTTCTTCATCGCCTTCCTTATATTTTATAGCGGCTCGCGCGGCGGTATCTTCCTCAATATGACCTTTCATCGCACGAATCCAACTCTTGGCAGAGCAAAGAATGGTTACATTTTCACGCTCAATAAAAGATTCTACCGGCACATCAACAGTCGCTGGAGCTTCAGCGATTTCTGTACGACGCGCACCAAGTTTAGTATTCTTGCCAAATAACTTTTTGAGTTCAGCAATTTCTGTATCAATCCTTTGCCAACGCAATTCTTCACTTTTAAGTAGTTTTTTAAGTTCAGCCTGCTTGCCAGAAAGATCTTTTTGCTCGCTACGAATTTCAATTTCTTCAAGCTTACGCAGTGATCGCAAGCGCATATTAAGGATAGCCTCGGCTTGTGTGTCGCTAAGTTTGAACGTTTTCATCAAAACCGGCTTTGGTTCATCTTCCGTTCGAATGATTTTGATAACTTTATCGAGATTGAGATAGGCGATCAGATACCCCGCCAAGACCTCGAGACGTGCTTCGATTTGCGCAAGCTTGTGGGTTGAGCGACACACAAGAACAACTTGGCGATGATCGAGATAGGCGCGCAAAGCGGCACGCAAATCCATTACCTGGGGCACACAATCTTTATCTAACACATTGAGATTAAGCGGTACCCGCGTTTCAAGTTCCGTTTGACGGAAAAGAGATTCCATCAAAACTGCAGGGTCGACATTTCGACTTTTGGGCACGAGGACGAGACGTACATCGTCGGCCGACTCGTCGCGGACATCATCAAGTAGGGGTAGTTTACGTTCTGTTAGCAATTCCGCAATTTTTTCGATCAACCTGGATTTTTGTACCTGGTAAGGAATTTCTGTAACGATGATTTGCCAAGTAGCCTGTTTAAGTTCTTCTTTTTCCCATCTGGCACGTAACCGGAAAGAGCCCCGCCCCGTTTTATAGGCTTCAACAATTTGCATACGGTCTTCAACCAGAACGCCGCCAGTTGGAAAATCGGGCCCGGGTATAAGATTGACTAATTTGTCAATATGCGCGTTGGGATGTTGGATAAGGTGGCGCAATGCATCACATAACTCGCTAACATTATGAGGTGGAATTGATGTTGCCATGCCGACGGCAATGCCATTTGAGCCATTAGCCAGTAAATTGGGAAAGGCTGCCGGCAGAACCGCGGGCTCGCTACCGCTGCCATCATAGGTGGCGCGAAAATCTACAGCATCTTCATCAATGCCATCGAGCAGTAGACGCGCAACCTCAGTAAGACGTGCCTCGGTGTAGCGCATAGCGGCGGCATTATCGCCGTCGATATTGCCAAAGTTACCCTGTCCTTCGATCAACGGATAACGTTGTGAAAAATCTTGTGCCAGGCGCACCAGAGCATCATAAACGGCAATATCACCATGCGGATGAAATTTACCAATCACATCGCCTACGACGCGCGCTGATTTTTTGGGTGGCTGCCCTGGCTCCAACCGCAGCTCACGCATGGCGAACAAGAGCCGTCTGTGAACCGGTTTCAACCCATCACGCACATCAGGTAGCGAGCGCGACATGATGGTTGAAAGCGCGTAAGACAGATAACGTTCCGATAAAGCCTCGGAAAGCTTTTTGTCAATTATCTCTGCCGGAGGTTCGTCAGGCATGCGGGTTTTGGTTACTGTTCGGGCCATTCGGTTTTCAGGTACAAAATATAGAATCAGTTTTACATGCTGCTTCTATCATTTGAAGCACTATCACGAAAGCAAGAACGACAGAGACCAAAGTTGCCCTGCTCGGCGGTTCTAGTTCAGACAGTTAGCGTAATATACTTTCAGCATCTAGCATAAATCAGGCAGCTGCTTAATAATTCACACTATTTCTCAACACTGTGCGGGCACGCGATAATTGTATTAACCATAGGGAATGGTATATATTTGCTATCGTTATTGCAATTTATTTGAGGGTTAAAATGTTTGGAGACTCAATTTCAGGTATTGGGAGCTTTGGTCTTAGCCAACAAGCCATGGCTGCTGTTATAGAAGTTGCCGGGTTTCTGGACACAAATGGCATTGCCCATGGTTTTTGGCCCAACCGTAACTCCACACATGGCATGGGATCGGGAGCTGCTGCGGTTGAACGCAAAGTTGATGGTGTAAATGGCATACCTCTATTTTGTGAGCTAACAACACGGTTGCTTCCTCTTGAGGACAGGTCTTATATTTTGGTTTGTCATGATGCTTCGAACCGTCTCGATGACGACAAAATCGGAAAATTCCTTGGCAGTAAAGTTGTCCATGAAGACGACCCCGATATTCATGGCCTGGTAAATCCATTTCGTCTTCAATACGGGAAAAAGCGCATTAGTCGTGTGTTGTTTGATCAAGCGATTATCCGCTCAGGTCATCTTATGTGTACGAATGCGGGTACTCCAGAATGTACCGCCGAATTTTCACCTGCTCTCTATCATAGTAGAATGGAGCATATAAGTAAGGTGGGTGACTTTACATTAGATAAAGGACGCTTTTACGTTCCCGTCGCGGGACAGGTCGGCATTATAGCAGGCCCTCCAGCTATCGCAGCCGGCACAATGTCACAACGGGTAGAGCGACTCTTTAGCAATAAACTGACGGGCGGAGAAAATCTCGATGCAGAAGCACGACTGGCAAGTTTTATTCGCGAGATTACCCCTAGCATATACACTGTAAGCGCCAACTATACGGATAGAACCTGGTTAAATGGCGTACCAAGCTATGTGCGTGAAACCGTTCTTAACGAAGCTCAAGCCTACTGCGAAAGATTTGAAGGAAGACTGGGCGCCAAGGTTGTCATACTCGCTGATAACTACCTCTCAATTTTGGCGCCGGATTTGAGATTCAAACTTGCGCAGAGATATCCTGAAATTAAATTCCTTTTCCTGCCCGAAGTCGCCGCCCGAGATCTTAGCAGAAAGCCCAAAAAGCCAGATCATATTCTAATTCTTGCTCCAGATTTTATTGCCAGAAAGGCCTATTCAGATATTTTCGATAATTATAATGTGGTACCTTTAACTCAAGACCAACAGCGCACTCTTGATACAATACGACGAGATATAACGGCCGACCCTTCAAAGAGTAATGACAGAGGCCTTAGAAATGCGTATAGCGAGATAATTAAAGCGCACCTGAAAAACCTTAAGGGCGAAGTTACCGTTATTCAGGGCATGACGCAGCTGAACAATGTATTCTACATGTCAGAATCTGGCCAAACGCCTCCGGCCATTTGTAGACCCATGGAACTTTGTGCCACAGAAGCAGCCGAAATCTGTTTGGTTAACTCTTTCCCTGTACCAGAGTGGGTTCAGGAATACCGCGCTATATCTGGTCAACCATTAGCAGACCCCGTGACAGAAGCGTTAGCCTTGGCGAAGGCACTTGAGGGAAATAATGGCCGTAAATCCTACAGACGAGCCAATGGTATTATAGTAGATGAAGTAGATGAGGAAACCGCGCAACTTGTTCACAACACAACTGAAGCCCCTGAACTCCGTTCTCCGCCTCCTCCATTATCACTATGAGGGTTGAGGAGTAGGGCCGTCCACCATACGCTCCACCAGACATACATAAATTAAATACAACACAATGCGTAGTCAGCGAAACACAGCAACCAAAAGCATTCTCGTTATCACCACCGGCGGCACGATTGGTTCCCTGCCCTATCCCGATCCGCGCAAGCCACCCAAATATTCATTCTTTCCTGACTTGGGTAGTGACCCCGTGCGCGATCTTCTGACCAACGCTGCATTCGGTATTACCAAAACACGTGTGATGTCCCTTGAACCGCGGGATTCCAAGGGCATCGATGATGCCTATCGTGAAATTATTGTAGATACTGTTGCACAAGCCGACGAATATAGAATTCTGATCACGCATGGAACCGACAGTATGCTGCAATCGGCAGAATATTTTTATGAACAACTACGGAATAATAGTGGGTTAAAAGACAAAATTATATTACTGACAGGCGCGATGATCCCGCTGGCCAATGGAGCTGAATCTGATGGCATCGCCAATCTTAAATTTTCGCTTGAACAACTTTCACAACAAGAAATGGATAACGGCATTTACATTGTACTCAGCGATTATGATGCCGGCAATATCTGGATGCCCCAGATTTATCTTTTTGAGCCCAACAAATACGAAAAAAAATATAATACCAAAGATGGGCGTTACAACCGGCTTGGAAAAAAACATTAGATGGCGTGCGCTAGCGCACCATCGTTTTCTGATAGTTTAATGTACAAATCCGCTAACCTCTGCCGCGCTTGCGGTAAATCGCCGGCCTGTGCGATGAGAAGGCGACTATGGGGATGTACAAATACATGGGTTCTGAGAAAGTGCCCTGTCAGCTCAAGTCCCTCACCAATATCGCTAGCTTCCCATTCCGGCACGCCTAATAAAAATGCTGGGAGTGCCAGAAGTTTTTCCTGATATGGCTCCCCAGCTGTAATGGATACCGCACGACCTGTACGGGGACTGACATAAACGAGATCATCGGCACCGCCTGTGGCCGCGCCTTGGCTAAGATCAAGACCGTATCCCAGTGCTTGTAATAAGCCGATTTCCCATTTGACGTAGGCAGGTCCCCATAATTCAGGATCCCGTAAGCTAAACAGAGTAGCCAGACCAGCGTAAACGCCCGGCATCGGCTGACGTTCCGGTAAACTGGCCTCTGTTACCGCACAAGCACTGGCGATAATGCTGAGAA
Organism: Alphaproteobacteria bacterium; assembly: GCA_013286365.1. Lineage (GTDB taxonomy): Bacteria > Pseudomonadota > Alphaproteobacteria > UBA9219 > UBA9219 > JABDFY01. The sequence continues at coordinate 25,223 of JABDFY010000001.1, read as the reverse complement.
TTTCCGGCGTATCGAGCCAGGCAGCAGCGTGTGTTGTTATGAGATCAAGCGTATAATTGCCGAGCTGTTCTGTGAGCCGAGCACGCCATTTAGCCTTCACACGATTGCCGGGCTGAAGCATGCTCTGCATACGCCCTTGCCCGCCTGGCATCAAACCGGCATGGCGGCCATGTTCAGGCGTCAATAAGGTTACAACGGCAGCTGTCTCGCCATGCGGTCGTGCAGAAAGTATTATGGCTTCATCGGTCCATTCCATAGAATCAATCTAACTGGTATGCCATCCTCGCGGAAGCGAAAATCCTCGTCACCCAAGCCGCCGATCCTTGGCAAATCTGAGTAACCATGACCCTAGGTATCTATTATAATCCCGTCAAAACGCCTGAAGCTGCACGCGAGATCTTCGGATTACAGGTTGCTGTCTTAGATTGGCTCAAGGCATGGTTTCGTTTTGGACATGAGGAAAAATTTCATTTTCTGATCAATTCCAAACAAGCGTTGGAAGAGTTACACGAAACCGCTGCGGCTGTTGACGTCGATAAAAACCGTATTGTTGCGCTCGACCAACGTTTTACCCGTGAAAATTTAGGACAATTTTCAACCATCCTGCGCCTCGTGCCGGATTGTCAGCGCCTACTCTGGCAACGACAGTCAATGCCTGGATCAAGCTTTACGTTCTGTGGACTTGCTCACGCTTTAAGCGGCATGGAAACAGGCGAATTACTCGAACAATATTGCTTATCACCCTCAGAAGAAACTGATGCGATCGTTTGTCCATCACGCGCGGCTCGCTCAGCCATAAGTACATTTTGGGATATGTATAGCGACTATTTGCGCATGCGTTTTGGTGCGAATTATCATTGTCCTGTTCAACTTCCCATCATTCCACTTGGTATTGATATCGATAAATTTGCTGACCTTGGCCGAACCGATAAGCGCGCAGATCAACGAAAAAAGCTAGGCCTTGGCGACACGGATATAGTTCTCCTCTGGGTTGGTCGTCTGAGCCATGTCCTGAAGGCGCATCCTTTGGCTATGTTTCAAGCAGCTGAACGTGCTGCCGCACTCACGGGCGCGTCAATTCATCTGGTCATGATGGGTTATTTTGTACCCAAAGATGCCGAAGTCCAGTTTCAACAACTAGCAACCGATGTATGCGTTAAAGCTAAAGTAAAATTTATTGCTAGCAATGATCCTTTGTACCCAGATGGATTGTGGGCCGCTGGTGATATTTTTCTTTCACTAATCGACAACATGCAGGAAAGTTTTGGTTTAACGCCGATTGAGGCGATGGCCGCTGGATTGCCTCGCGTCATAAGCGACTGGGATGGATATCGTGATAGTGTTCAACACGGCGAAGATGGATTTCTTATTAAGACCAGACAACCACCGCCGGGAATGGGAAAAGAATTGGCAACATTGCTACTGAGCGGCAAAGAAGTTTATGGCGGCTATCTTGCCAAAACCGCTCTTTCGGTAGCTATCGACGTTGATATGGCGGCGCAAGCCATCAAGCTTTTAATTGAAGACAAAGATAAACGCAGAACAATTATCGAAAAAGCGCGTATTCGCGTGCGCAATCAATATGATTGGAAAAAAATTATTCTGTCTTATCAACAATTATGGCAAGAAATGGCGGCAAAACGGCTTCGTGACAAGGCGAACATAGCCCCTCTCTCATGGTCATCTGTCATGCCACAGGCCCCCGATCCCTACTCGATGTATGCAACTTATCCGTCAAAACCTTTTGCAGAAACAGATCGCGTTAGTTTATCGGCATCTTCAGAGACGATAAAAATGCTGTGGCGTCATGAAATTAATGTCCTTGCCATCGATATGATGCTGCCAGCAGACGATATGACGGCCCTGATCAACTATGTTTCAAAACAAGGCACGACAATGTGCGGTGATATTTTTAAACAATTCCCCAGTTTTGATCGTTCACGGTTGTGGCGCGCGCTGGGCTGGCTTATCAAGCTTGGAATTATATCTGTGAAAGATTATTGAATTTTACTGATGACGCGGTCGGCAGGGAAGATAATCGTAACTTTAGTCCCGACACCAATTTTACTTTGCAGGTCAAGCACACCGCCATGAAGTTCGACCAAGGCTTTTGTCAACGGTAACCCAAGTCCTGTGCCTTGGCTCTTACGGCTAAGCGCGTTCTCGATCTGACCAAAAGGTGCCAGTGCGACAGGAATGTCCTCTGATTTCATACCGATGCCGGTGTCCTCGACAACGATGCACATACGGTTGAATTGATCGACGTTTGCCGTAAGCGTAACGCTGCCACCTTCAGGCGTAAATTTAATTGCGTTGGTAAGAAGATTAGTAAGAATTTGCTTAATCGCGCGTTCTTCACCACGAAACGCCGGCAACTCTTTAGGCACATGTATGCCTAGTCTTAAGCGACCCGACTTGGCACGCGAGGCCACGAGCCGTATGACCGACTGAACGAGCCGCTCGACATCGATCACGGTCTCTGCCAAAGCACGCTTGCCGGCCTCGATTTTTGACATATCTAGAATGTCATTGATGAGCGATAATAACAATTCGCCGCTATCATATATATCGCGCGAATATTCAACATATTGAGGTTGGCTAACAGGACCAAAAAGTTGATCTTTGATGATTTCAGAAAAGCCAATGATAGCGTTGAGCGGGGTGCGCAACTCATGGCTCATGTTGGCAAGAAATTCCGATTTACTGCGATTGGCAAAATCAGCCTGCTCTTTGGCTTGAATAAGCGCAAATTCAGCTTGGCGTCGCTCGGTAATGTCATACATCGTGCACTCAAAATATAAGGTGTTATTTTTATTATCGCGCACAGCATGACCGCTCATGTTAACCCATATTGCACGATGCTTCTTGGTGTAAAGCTCCGTCGCGTATTCGCGCTGACTTCCTTCCTGCAGCTTTGTAAACCACTCACGGCGCTGAAGGCTTTCAACAAAAAGCCGGCCATGCAAATCGGGCTGATCCAGCAGCAATTCCTGTGGACTGTCATAACCCAAAATTTGCGCGACAGTCCGGTTAGCGTTTAGCCATTCACCAGATATGGCTATCTGGCAAATGCCGATACCGGCATTCTCAAATATGGCGCGATATTTGTGTTCGCTTTCGCGCAAAGCACGGGCCATGCGCTCCTCATCGGCTATTTTACGATTAAGTTCATCATTTGCGCGCCGCAGCGATAGCGCTAGATCAGAGACCTCAGTACCGCGCGTCCGGGCGATACGCAAATACATAACTAGCGACCACGTTAGCAACAAGCTGACAAACAGAATTATATGCGGCAATGCGGCGATGAGCATGACGTTGCCGCGTGGCATGCTACTGAATTTAAGACGCCAATCGCGGTCATCAAGCGTAATTTTTTCTTCCGCTTCTTGCGGAACGACAATGCTCGATATAGGAACCTGCGTTTCGTTGAATGTTAGAAACGTACGAGTTGTACCACCAACTTCTTCAACAGCCGTCAATTGTGTCAGAATGCCAACAGATTGCAGGTTTGTAAGCTCAGTAAATAATTGCGAGATGGCGACAAACCCAACAACAACATTGACCTTGCTGTGCCTACCTTCAATGGGTCGTGCAATGACAAGCCAACTTGCATCGCTATTATGGCGTTCGCGCAAAACAGAGGACGTAGGCTTTAAGGCAGAGGAAGTGTAGCGAATTATATCGTCGAGCCCATCAAGATCTTCAGGAACAAAAACGAAAGTTCTAGAACGCGCACGGTCAAGCAACTCGTCCACCATATGAACTTTTCCATCATCTACTAATACTGAATAGATATGGTCTATCGTGCTCTGGTCATGGTCGGATGCCGTAATAAATTGTTGTAGATCTTCCTTATTCAAATTGTCATTGATTGCCAACAATCCGGCCAAAGACCCAACCAAGACCTGATCTTCTTCAACCTGCTGCTGGAGATGCTCAATGCTACGCAGCACCGACTTTTCTAACTGATGGGTGAGAAAGGCATTGACTTCTTGCCGCACAAGAAAGAAAAGCAGCAAGGAAATAACGATCCCGACACCGGCGATTGCGAACAAAAAGTTAAGCGTCGCACCTAGCAGACGCGGCTGTGCAAAAGGCTGGGGCAATGAGGTTATTTTTTCGGTCATGGGCAAAGGAAGCGGGGTTGTAGGGCTTGCTCACATTACCTTCGGGTTTTATCCCTAAAATCCCGTTAAGCTTTTGATTTTCCGCCTATAATATTGATGAAATCTATCTCAGCCAGAAAAATTATTCACTGAAATATCAAGACACTACGCCAAGAGTTAAGCAGAGGTTTAAATATCAAACCATAGGCGCCCAGCCATGCAAAAAGAGGACATCAAAAGTCGCTGGAATCTGCCCTTCCGCACTTCCATAACGGGCATGATATATCTTTGCGGCCTCGCGCAAAATGGTGGGCCGGGTAAAGCTCCGTTGGCGATGGCGATGGGCGTTTGTTTCCCCCATACCGCGCAAATCGTACATTAACGCAAAGGCATCGGGATAGGTTAGCGTAACTGATTCCTGATCCGTAACGGGCAACGTAAAGCCTGCGCGCTGTAACAGAGCGCTCATATCTCGTAATGAGGCTGTGGGAGAAAGGCGTGGACTAATACCACCAGTAACGGCCAGTTCTGCTTCCAGCAAACAGCTCCGCAACTCACAGAGAGTATTTTCGCCGAACACAGTTGCCATAAATAAACCGTCCGGTCGCAATATTTTGCGCAATTGCAGTAAAGCCCCGGGCAAATCATTAACCCAGTGCATACTTAAATTACTAACGATGAGATCGAAGCTATCCGGAGCGAATGGCAAAAATTCTTCATCAGCAACAACCGATAATCCAGTCGTCTGCCGTGCCATCGGCTCCGATAGGCTGCCGGAAACAACGAAAGGTATTTTACGTTCGATCAAGTGCCGCGACAGGAAATCTTTATGAGACCCAAGGTCAAGAGCAGCCTTAAATTCTCGCTTAACATCGCCAAGACGATCAATAATTTGTGTTGCCATTTCTTCAAACAACACACTATGCCGTGCAAATGAGGCGGCAGCCCGATCCTGGTGACGACGCACCAAGACGCGATCAAAAACTAAGATGTGGTTGACTTCATGCATAGCGCCACTATGCCCTAAGGTTTCCTTAGCCCCAAGCCTTGGTCTGCATTATTTTTGCCGCATTCGTGGAGCGATATTTGGGTAAGCCATTATCCCGACTAGAAAATGGCAAAACATATATCCTATACTCAAGCGCAGGCGATTATTTGAGGGAGGTATTCATGTCCACTATTACCGTTTATTCCGGCCCTAGTTGCCCTTATTGCAGCCGGGCAAAACTGTTGTTGCAAAAAAAAGGTGCCTCTTTTGAAGAAATTGACGTCCGCGCTAATCCAGATAAACTTGACGAAATGAAGAAGCGCTCGGGAGGTAAACAAACCATCCCACAAATATTTATTAATGGACAGCATATCGGTGGCTGCGATGATCTTTACGCACTCGATGCCGCTGGAAAATTAGATGCGCTCCTAGCGGCATGAATAAGTCTCTCGTCGCCGCATGTATCCAGACAAATGCCGGCCCTGAAATAGCAGCCAATCTCGACTATCTCGCCGAAGCAATCAAAGAAGCGCGCCGACGTGGGGCAGAATTGATAGCGCTGCCGGAAAACGTCAGCATGATGGTGAAGGGGCGCGACAAGCTATTCGCGCGAGCGAAATCCGAAAGCGAGCATCCTGCAGTCCCCTTTTTTTGCCGTGTGGCAAAAGAAACAGGTGCTTGGATTATTGGCGGAAGTCTCGCCATTATTTTTGGTGACGGTAGGCTTGCCAATCGTTGCTACATATTCAATCCGCAGGGGGAGATTGCCGGATATTACGACAAGATCCACATGTTTGACGCTGATGTTGGGGGTAACGAAACGTATCATGAGTCTGCCTCGTTCCACCCCGGTGATCGCGCCGTTGTCGTTGATACGCCGTGGGGCAAAATTGGCCTGACAATTTGCTACGACATGCGCTTTCCACATCTCTACCGCGCCCTAGCAAAAGCCGGAGCGTCAATTATCGCCGTTCCCGCCGCTTTTACAGTCCCTACGGGTCAAGCTCACTGGCATGTTTTATTGCGTGCACGCGCCATAGAAACGGGAGCCTTCATTCTTGCTCCCGCACAATGCGGTGAACATGATGGTAACCGAAAGACATTTGGTCATTCGCTGATTATTGATCCATGGGGAAAGATATTGGCCGAATCTGGTGACAAGACTGGCGTCATCGTGGCTGAGCTTGATCTCAACAAGGTAAGTGAAAGCAGAAGAATGCTGCCAAGCCTTCAGCATGATCGCCCTTTCGAGAAACCAAATTGAAGATTTAGCGTTTGACCGCCGTTAAAATATAATTGACATCAATATCGACGCTGCGCAAAACAAACGCCCCGCGCAATGGGTTAAAGGACAAGCCCGATATATCTTTGGTTTCGATATTGACTTGATCAAGTTGTCGCACCAGTTCAGAGGGACGAATAAATTTATTCCATTGATGTGTTCCTCGCGGGACCCAGCCCAAGACATATTCGGCTGCCACAATGCCAAGCAAGAAACTTTTGGACGTTCTATTAAGTGTACTCATTATAATGAGGCCGTTAGGCTTCAGTAATGTTGCGAGTGATTTCAAGAACGACCCAACATCGGCAACATGTTCGATTATTTCGAGCGCAAAAATCAAATCGTATCGTGAGCCTTTTCGTGCAAGGGTTTCGACGCCCCCGGTACAGTAATCGATAGTAAGGCCTGATAATTTTGCATGCTGACGAGCAAGTGCAATCGTAGCTTCTGAAGCATCTAAACCGGTAACGTGTCCACCCAAGCGAGCAAGGGGTTCGGATAATAGCCCCCCGCCACAGCCCACATCTAGAATTTTTAACCCTTTAAATGAATGGCGCGCCCCTCTGTCCCGGCCAAAATGCTCACAAACTTGCTCGCGGACATAAGCCAGGCGAACAGGGTTTAAGCGATGAAGGGGCTTGAATTTTCCATCGGGATTCCACCAATCTTCGGCATGCCGGGTAAACTGGGCTACTTCTTCTACGGCAATACTTGCAGAGTGGCGTCGAGACATGGTTGTACTTGCGCGGTTGAGGATTGCAAGGCTATGAATAAGACTGCGAATATACGAGGTCAGTTTTCAGATCCCAATAGTATAGCAGAAAAGTATTCTGCCGCTAATCTGACAACTGGCTTCTAATCACCTAGTTTACTTATCTAGCAGGTTAATAATGGCATTTGTAGTCGTTAAATTTGGCGGTACTTCAGTTGGCGATATTGAGCGGATTAAAAACGCTGCGGCCAAGGTTGCAGCGGAAGTTCAAAAAGGCCACAAGATCGCCGTCGTGGTATCGGCGATGGCAGGTGTTACTGACCAATTGATTAATCATTGCAAGGCAATCTCACCCATGCACGACCCTCGTGAATACGATGCTGTGGTCGCGTCTGGAGAGCAAGTAACAGCTGGCTTGATGGCACTGGCATTACAACAACGCGGCATAAATGCGCGTTCTTGGCTAGGATGGCAATTACCCTTGCGCACTGACTCCACACACGGACGCGCACGTATCATAGATGTTAACGCTGCAGCCTTACGCAAACGAATTGACGACGGAGAAATTGGCGTCATGGCCGGCTTTCAGGGCGTTTCTGACGACGGAAGCATCACAACATTAGGGCGCGGTGGCTCGGACACATCAGCTGTTGCGCTAGCCGCTGCACTCAAGGCAGATCGATGTGATATATATACCGATGTCGATGGCGTTTACACGACCGATCCACGAATCGTGACCAAGGCTCGTAAACTAGCGCGCATTACCTATGAAGAGATGCTAGAACTTGCTGCGAACGGCGCCAAGGTCCTACAAACACGTTCGGTGGAGTTAGCTTGGCGTTATCACGTGCCAATGCAAGTTCTATCGACATTTGCTAACGCCGTCGGCAGTGAACTGCCCGGCACTCTCGTAACGGATGGAGATGAGACCATGGAGCAAGGATCTGTAACAGGCGTTGCTTATACACGCGACGAGGCAAAAATTTCTCTCGTCAAGGTTGCCGATAAACCGGGCGTCGCAGCCGCTGTTTTTGGCCCGCTCGCCAAAATGGGCATTAGTGTAGATATGATTGTACAGACCTCTTCTGATGATGGACAAGCAACCGACATTACTTTTACTGTCAGCAAGAACGATCTGGATCGAGCCGTGCAAGCACTCGAGAGTGAACGCAGTAGAATCGGTTTTACGAAAGTGATAACGGACAGGAATGTATCGAAGATTTCACTGGTTGGACTTGGCATGCGAAGTCAAGCTGGCGTTGCAGCAACAATGTTCCAAACCTTGGCCGATAAAAAAATTAATATTCAAGTTATCGATACTTCGGAAATCAGCCTTAGTGTACTTATCGCCGAAGAATATACGGAACTGGCCTTACGCGCTCTGCACACGGCCTATGGGCTCGACGCACAATAATGACAACTATCTTCATCACGGGAGCCAATCGGGGTATCGGTCTCGAATTTACGCGTCAGTACGCCCTCGATGGAGGACAGGTCATCGCTTGCTGCCGTCAACCAAGCCAGTCAACAGCCTTACAAGCCTTAGCTGAAAAATACAGATCAATTCGTATCGAAGCTCTTGATGTTGGCGATGATCAAGCAATTAGTGCGCTGGCCAAAAAACTCGAAGATACAGCGATCGATATACTTATCAATAACGCCGGCATTTTTTCAGGTCGAGCGACACCGGTTCCACCGGGCAATGACGACCAGTACCAGAAGTTTGGCGCAATCGATAGCAACGCCTGGAATAAGGTTCTGCGTATCAACAGTATAGCCCCCATCATGGTGACAGAGGCTTTTATGCCGCATATCCTGCGCGGCAAAGATCGCAAAGTGATCATGATCTCAAGTGGTATGGGCTCGATTGAAGCAATAGGAGCTGGTGCTATTGCCTACCGTACAAGTAAGGCTGCCTTAAATGCCGGAATGCGCAATATTGCCAACGCCCTCGAAGAACAAAAAATTATCGTCGTAAGTTTTCACCCCGGTTGGGTAAAAACCGATATGGGCGGCAAAGGCGCTCAATTGGAGCCGGACGTGAGTGTTAAAGGCATGCGCGAAGTCATCGCCCAACTATCAATTAAGCAGTCCAGTTTATTTCTCGACTATCGTGGAAAAGTTTTGCCATGGTGAGCATAGATCCGACCCTGCAACGCCTTTGGCAGCGCGGCTGTGATTTTCTAGGTACGCCGCTTGCGATCATGGGCGGTGCCATGACCTGGGTGTCCGAGCGTCATCTCGTCGCTGCAATTTCTAATGGCGGTGGCTTCGGCATTATAGCCTGCGGCGCCATGACGCCAGATATTTTGCGAAAAGAAATTCAAGGCACCCAATCTCTGACCAAAAAACCCTTTGGCGTCAATCTTATCACCATGCATCCGGCGCTGGACGAATTAATTGATGTTTGCCTCGAAGAAAAAGTTGGACATATCGTGCTTGCCGGTGGCGTACCTCAGGCGACAGCCATCAAGAAAGTCAAAGATGGCCGAGCCAAGCTCATGTGCTTTACCCCGACGGCAGCGCTTGGCAAAAGATTAGTGCGCATGGGTGTTGATGCTCTTGTGATTGAGGGCATGGAAGCCGGCGGTCATATCGGCCCGGTCAGCACCTCCGTATTGGCGCAGGAAGTGTTACCTGAAATTCGCGACGTTCCTGTTTTTGTAGCCGGTGGCATCGGACGTGGCGAAGCGATTGTATCCTATCTAGAAATGGGTGCATCGGGAGTACAACTCGGTACGCGGTTCGTTTGTGCCAAAGAATCCATCGCGCACCCTAAATTTAAGCAAACTTTTTTGCGCGCAGCGGCACGTGATGCCGTACCTTCTGTGCAACTTGATCCACGGTTTCCCATTATCCCTGTGCGCGGCATTGCTAACGAAGGCAGTAAAAAATTTCTTGAGAAACAGCGTGAAATAATCGCACAGTTTGATAAGGGCGGGCTAACCAAGGAACAGGCTCAGCTTGAGATCGAGCACTTTTGGGCTGGCGCCTTGCGGCGTGCCGTCATTGAAGGCGATGTGGAGTTTGGCTCGGTTATGGCTGGACAGAGCGTGGGGATGGTAACAAAAGAACAAGCTACCGCTGACATACTCGATGAGTTAATGTGGCAAGCACAACAGGCCTTGCAACAACGCAAGCAAGCATAGTTTAACCAAGTTTTCATAGACTTTTTGCCCAAGATTTAATAGCCTCCAGTGACAATTGTCTACGACAACATATAGCCGGTAAGCGCAGTTAGGACCAAAATATTATGACTTCATCCAAACGCCGCCCCGTGAGCACGGAAAATCCGCCCGTGCGTAATAACGGCGACAACGCAACGCCGGCAAGTATCGTAAAGTTGATGACCGAAACACGGAACGAACGTCAGGCGGCTCTCGACTTAGAACGCATTGGCGACACGTTGAAACACGCACGTGAAAAGCGTGGCGAAAATTTGAGACAGATCGCTGAGTATCTACGCATCCGCCACAATTTTTTGGTTGCCCTGGAAAATAGCCGCTATGATGAGCTCCCGGCCGATGCTTACGTCATCGGATTTCTTCGTACCTATGCTAATTATCTCGAATTAGACGGCAAGGATGCCATTGATCGTTATCGTCGCGAAATGGCGGGACGGCGCAAGAAACCGGTGTTGACCATGCCGACGCCGATTACCGAGGGTCGCACGCCGTCGGCTGCTATTATGATCGGCGCTGGGATAGCTGCGATTCTTGTTTATGCTCTGTGGTACGGACTTTCGTCATCCGATCGTGCCGTCGTTAGTGTACCGCCTACGCTGCCTACGTCGAGCGAGATATCCGAAGCCAGTTCCAATAACTCTGCTACCAACAACCAACCTCTTGTGCCCCCGCCCGCTTTGTCGGTGACGCAAGCTCCTATATTACCCCCCCAGACTTCATCAATCACAGCCGTACAAACTACTGGAATGTCGCCAATAACTGCTGCACCTGTACCAACCGAGGCGTCTCAGCCTCATAGCCCACTATCATTGGCGGCGACATCCCCCATCAGTGGTCCAACATCGTCTGATCTCCATACGCCGACAAACATGCCTGCGGGCCAAGCCTATGGTGATCTCCATCAGGCTGCGCATGTTGCCATCCATGTCGAGAAAGAATGTTGGGTGTTGATCGCAGATAGCAACGGCAAAACAATATTCGACCACATCCTCAAGCCAGGCGATGTTTACAACGTGCCTGACTTAAAGGGTTTAACGCTAACAACCGGCAACGGCAGTGGACTTATCCTAACATTGGATGGGGCAGAATTACCCCGCCTAGCAGACTCATCGCGCGTCGTACGTGGCGTCTCACTCGATCCAAGCAAGCTAAAATCGCTGCCACAAACACCGGCAGAATAATTTCGAAAATCATCCTCAAAACGACGACGCGCTCGGTAATATTAATCTATTCAAATCCGGTTTTTTGTAGATTTCTCATGCCCCCTTACAATAGGCTTTTCAGTTGAAATTGCCGTAAGTTAACTAAAATTGCGCATTTGGCTTGGCGCAACTATTAATTCGGAGCTATTATCGCTCTGGTAACTACTTCTAATTCCCAAGTGAGAGTTAAATTACATGAGTGCAGACCATCATTCCGAGGCCCAGGCCTATCGTCCGTGGCGTGAAATCCGGCGACGCAAATGCCGCCAGATCCAGGTCGGCAATGTATTGATCGGCGGGGATGCCCCGATAGCCGTACAGTCCATGACTAACACGTTAACTTCGGATGCGAAGGCAACGATCGAGCAAATTCGCCAACTTGAAGAAGCCGGAGCTGACATTGCTCGCGTCTCTTGCCCTGATGAAGCGTCGACAGCGGCATTAAAAGAAATCGTCAAGGGCTGTAAGATCCCCATCGTCGCCGACATTCATTTTCATTATAAGCGCGGTATCGAAGCCGCCAAAGCAGGCGCTGCTTGTTTGCGTATCAACCCCGGCAATATTGGCTCATCCGAGCGCGTACGCGAGGTTGTGCAGGCTGCCAAAGATCATGGTTGCGCTATGCGCATTGGCGTTAATGCCGGTTCGTTGGAGCAAGATTTACTTGAGAAATATGCCGAGCCCTGCCCGGATGCTATGGTCGAGAGCGCTCTCAACCATGCCAAGATCCTTGAAGATCACGATTTTTTCAATTTTAAGATCAGCGTTAAAGCATCGGATGTATTTCTAGCTGTCGCCGCCTACCAAGCCCTGGCAGACGCCTGCGATTATCCTTTGCATATCGGCATCACCGAGGCTGGTGGCTTACGTTCTGGCACAGTCAAAAGTTCAATCGGCCTTGGCATGCTTTTATGGTCAGGCATCGGCGATACGATCCGTGTTTCTTTGTCCGCCGAGCCCGTTGAAGAAATACGCGTTGGCTATGAAATGCTTAAATCGCTTGGATTACGGCGTCGTGGTGTCACCGTCATCTCATGTCCCTCTTGTGCACGACAGAATTTCAATGTCATTAAAACGGTTGAGGTTCTTGAAGAACGTTTGGCCCACATTACGACAGCTATGTCGGTCTCGGTTATCGGCTGTGTCGTGAACGGCCCGGGCGAAGCCATGATGACCGATATTGGCTTTACAGGCGGCGGTAAAGGCACACATCAAGTTTATCTCGCCGGCCAGCCCGCCCATCGCTTACAGAATGAGGATATTGTTTCTCACTTAGTCAGTCTTGTTGAAAAGAAAGCTGCCGAAATTGAAGCAGAAAAATCTAATCAGGTAGAACAGGCTGCCGAATAATATTTGACTATCGGGTATAGCCATCGAAATAACTAGATTAGGCGCTGACTATTATCTTTGCGGTTACTTACTATTGCAATCGTTCGATAATTGTGAATGCTACTCTCCCTGAAATGTATACAGATCCCGAGATAAAGCATAATTCATACCCATGGCCATAACTGAAACTCTTGCACGCGTTCTCGCACGGCATGATGAATTGCGGGATGCTTTGGCAAAACCGGGCATTCCCAATGATCAATTTGCCAAACTATCCAAAGAATATGCCGACCTTACCTCGATTGCTGAGGCCATCACCGACCTGCGCCGTATGCAGAAAGAGCAAAGCGAGGCCGAGGCCATGCTTGCCGACCCTGAAATGCAAGTTGAGGCCAAGCGTGAACTGGAAGAGCTACGACCCAAAATACCGGCGATGGAAAAACAAATTCAACGCTTATTGCTGCCGAAAGATGCCGCCGACGAACGCAATGCCATCCTTGAGGTACGCGCAGGTACCGGCGGCGATGAGGCGGCTTTGTTTGGCACATTGTTATTCGAGATGTATCGCAAATATGCGATCATAAAGGGTTGGCGGTTCGAGGTCTTGGAGTTATCTGAAAACGATCTTGGCGGACTACGTGAAGGCACGGCTATGATCAGTGGTAAAGGTGTTTTTGCTCGTCTTAAATTTGAGTCCGGCGTACATCGCGTCCAGCGTGTACCGCAAACCGAAGCTTCGGGACGCGTCCATACATCGACAGCGACCGTTGCTGTATTGCCTGAAGTTGAAGATGTTGACATTCAAGTCGATGAAAAAGACCTGAAAATCGACGTTTATCGTGCCTCAGGCGCCGGCGGGCAACACGTCAATAAAACTGAAAGCGCCGTGCGCATTACACATTTGCCAACCGGCATTGTCGTTGCGATGCAGGAAGAACGTTCTCAGCATAAGAACCGTGCTAAGGCGATGAAAATTCTTCGTGCGAAAATGTATGATCAACAGCGTAGCGCCCGCGATGCTGCGCATGCGGCCGAACGAAAGAGCCAGGTCGGCACCGGGGATCGATCCGAACGTATTCGTACTTATAATTTTCCCCAAGGCCGCGTTAGCGATCACCGCATCGAAAAAACTCTTTATAAAATTGACGATGTAATTAATGGCACCGCTCTCGATGAATTTATCGACGCCCTTATTACCAAAGATGAAGCCGAACGCCTTGCTGAAATTAGCTGATTATCTACGCCAGGCACAGTCACAGTTGGCGGAAGCCAATGTTGAGAATCCATTTCTTGATGTCCGGATTTTGGCAGCCAAGGCGCTCGATCTTGATCGCGCGCAGCTCTTAAGCGAAATGGATCGCCTTTTATCTGCCAACGAAGTTAGTCAACTTCAAACACTTGTCGACCGCCGTTCCACGCGCGAGCCGGTGGGGCGTATTTTGGGCAGGCGCGAATTCTGGAGCCTTTCGTTTGGACTCAATGAAGCGACGCTTGAGCCTAGACCCGACAGCGAAACACTTATTGAAGAAACCGTAAGCCTATTGAAGGATCGACAAAATGATTTTCTGCGCTTTCTTGATCTTGGCAGCGGCACGGGCTGTTTACTGTTATCTCTTTTGAAAGAGTTTCCCAACTCAACCGGTCTTGGCATTGATTGTGCGCTTCGTGCAATTCAACAGGCTGAAACCAATGCTCAACATCTAGGTTTAGCAGAACGTGCGTTTTTTCGTGATGGCAATTGGCTGGATAATGTTGAAGAGAATTTTGACGTTATTATTAGTAATCCGCCCTATGTAAAGCGCGGGGACATACAAAACTTAATGCCCGAAGTTCGCTTTCATGATCCCTTTCTGGCTCTCGATGGGGGTGAAGACGGTTTAGAAATTTATCGGCTTCTCGTACCGCAATTACCGGAGCGCCTTAAACCATCAGGTTTGGCAGTCCTTGAAATCGGTCAAGGCCAAGCAATGGTTGTAACCGAACTTTTCAAACAAGCCGGTTTTCTCAACATTACAAGCCATAATGACCTTAGTGGTACAGCGCGCTGCCTAATCGCGCATCACATGCCCTGATAATTGGGGCCGCCGCCACCTTCAGGCACAACCCAATCGATATTTTGCGTTGGGTCCTTGATATCGCACGTTTTGCAATGCACGCAGTTTTGAGCATTGATGACAAGACGTGGATTGCTGCCATCAGCAGCTCGTACAATCTCATATACCGCTGCCGGACAATACCTCGTCTCAGGAGCATCGTAGATAGCAAGGTTGGTATCAATCGCTACTGAAGGATTGCGAAGCTTTAGATGCGGTGGTTGGTCCTCGTCGTGGTTGGTATTGGACAAAAATACCGAGGATAGACGATCAAAACTAAACACACCGTCTGGTTTGGGGTAGTCGATTTTTCGGCTGGATGCTGCCGACTTCAGTTGTTTGTAATCAGCATGATTGCGAAAAGTCCAGGGTGCGTTGCCGCGCAAGAGAACATTGTCGATGGCGCTGTAAATCAACCCCATGAGCAAGCCGCCATGAAATGACGGACGGATGTTCCGAACAGCCCTCAGCTCTTTCCACAGCCAAGACTTTTGTAACCGTTCCGGATAGTCGATGACTTCGGGGGCCGTGGAGTTTTGTGAAAAGTAATCGAATAGACTTTCAGCTGCGATCATGCCGGACTTCATGGCCAGGTGATTACCTTTAATTTTGGGTACATTAAGAAACCCCGCCGTATCGCCAATCAGCAAGCCACCAGGAAATAG
Organism: Alphaproteobacteria bacterium; assembly: GCA_013286365.1. Classification (GTDB taxonomy): domain Bacteria; phylum Pseudomonadota; class Alphaproteobacteria; order UBA9219; family UBA9219; genus JABDFY01. The sequence continues at coordinate 9,661 of JABDFY010000001.1, read as the reverse complement.
GAGTTTTGGTATTGACTGGAAACCGCCTTCGCTGAGCGCCCGCGCACCATAACTAATCCTTTTGCCGCCCCTAAGTAGCGAAGAAATCATGGGGTGATGCTTAAAACGCTGAAATTCTTCAAACGGAGATAGATAAGGATTTTCATAATCAAGCCCAACCACAAAACCGATCGAAACTAAGTTGTTCTCCCAGTGATAGAGCCAAGAGCCACCATACGTACGGCTATCCATCGGCCAACCAATGCTGTGAACCACATGTCCAGCTTGATGCTTTGCAGGATCGACTTCCCAAATTTCCTTGATGCCGATACCATAGGTCTGTGGATCAACACCGTCGCGCAACTTATAACGTTCGAACAAAACCTTTGTGAGTGAGCCGCGACAACCCTCGGCAAATACGGTTTGCTTGGCCTCCAGCTCAACGCCGCGCGTAAATCGTGCCGTCGGTTCTCCGTTCTTAGCAATACCGACATCACTGGTAGCCACGCCCCTCACGCTGCCTTTTTCGTTATAAAGAATCTCAGCCGCGGCAAAACCTGGATAAATCTCAACACCCAAAGTCTCGGCCTGCGTTGCCAACCATTTCGCAAAATAGCCCAAACTAATAATGTAATTGCCTTTGTTATGCATCGGCGGTGGTGTCGGCAACCTCCAGGCACGTGTTTTGGTTAAAAACATAAATCGGTCTTCGGTCACGGGTACCGTCAGCGGGCACCCGCGTTCACGCCAATCGGGAAAGAGCTCGTTGAGCGCCCTTGGCTCAAACACCGCCCCCGACATAAGATGGGCGCCTACCTCGGATCCCTTCTCAATGACGCAAACAGATAGTTCACGGTTTTTTTCTTTTGCCAACTGCTTAAGCCGAATAGCGCAGCTCAGGCCAGCAGGGCCAGCCCCCACGATCAGTACATCGTATTCCATTACATCGCGTGGCATTAAGCGGGGGTCAGGCATGGAAGGCATCCTTATTAACTTATATCTCGCCACCTCGAACCTATCTCTAGAGACGACTTTCGCAAAGCCTGCTAAAGAGACCCTATGCCGACCCCTGAGCAACTGCTTTCTGCCCTTGAATGGCAACTGGCTGCTGGCGCCGATGAGGCGATCGCAGAAGCTGCTGGGCTGTCAAAATGGGGTACAATCCCTAGGAGCCCCAAGGTCCAACCCAGCCATGATTTCAATAAAGATCTGTCCATCAACCATCTAGGGACAGTGCTCACGAAGCCTCCTAGGCTTGCGGTTGAGTCCAAGCCACCCACTATTGTGGCTCAATCTCTTTCGACATTACGTGAAGAATTACTTCATTTTGACGGCTGTGCCCTCAAGCATACGGCGATCAATCTAGTCTTTTCTGATGGCAATCCCGAGGCATCGGTCATGCTCATAGGGGAGGCCCCGGGTGAGGATGAAGATCGTCAAGGCAAGCCTTTTGTTGGTGTTAGCGGCAAACTCCTCGATCGCATGATGGCAACCATTGGACTAGATCGATCTAGTTTTTATATTAGCAATATTCTATTCTGGCGGCCGCCCGGCAATCGCTCGCCAACAGATAGCGAGATTGCGGCCTGCCTACCATTTGCCGAGAAGCACATCGCACTTGTTAAACCTCAAATACTGGTGCTTTTGGGTGGGGTTGCCGCCAAAAGTCTGCTTAGAACCAAGGAAGGAATTACGCGCATCCGGGGTCGATGGATGGAATACACCCCTCCCAATGGTGAGCCCATCCCATGTCTACCGATATACCACCCGGCTTATCTCCTGCGTCAGCCAAGCGCTAAACGTCAAGCCTGGAGTGACATATTGTTGCTGAAAAAGAGAATAAATATGACTAACACCATGAAAAACAAAGAATAATATAGAATTGACTACTCATTTATGGCGTTTTCGCTTGCCTATACCAAGTCATGCGACTAGTACGCGACTGTATGCAAAAACGTATCACTACGAATCAACGGCCTCTGATGTCGTCAAGATTGACGGCAGTCTTCGTTATTTGTTGGAGCCTTGGAACAAATACTCATGTGATCACCGCGAATACTTTGGCGGTAGCTAAAACATCTTTGCCTGAGCTTCCGACGCCTGCACTTCCAGTCCCCGGCCCGGTTACGACGACAGAGGACGTGCTGACACAAAATCTGCAACTACTTTCACCAGGTGATGCAGATCTTTACCGTATAGTTTTTGCAGCGCAGGAAAAATCAGATTGGGTTGGGGCCGATGCCGCCTTAGCAAAAATCAATAACCGCCGCTTAGTTGGCCATGTCTTGGCTGATCGTTATTTACGCCAAACGGGTTCAGCTAAAGACATGCAAGCGTGGCTTGGGCAATATTCAGATCTTCCTGAGGCAGCGGAAATATATGACGAAATTTCTTCGACATATCCACAACAGGTAACTAAGTTGTTAAAACCGGCTGTAATGGCATCATGGGCAGGTGACGATGGCTATGGTGGGTCTTTCGGTTTCAAGACAGAGACATCTGATGAGCCCCGCGCTGCAACAACTTCTTCACACGAGCTCGCCTCTAAGATCAGTCATATACTACGCCAGGGGGACCCCTACACCGCCGAGAGCCTTCTCGAGGCCGAGCAAGTACGGCGTGACTTACCTATTGATGAATTAAGCAGTCTCGAGGCTACCATTGCCGCGGGCTATTTCTATGAAGGTCAAAAAGATCGTGCCTACAAGCTGGCTCGTGGCGCTGCACTTCAGTCCCAAACACCACTTGCCCTATGGATCAGTGGCCTTTGTGCCTGGCAAGAAGGCGACACGGCCGTTGCCAGCGACGCGTTTTCAAAATTAGCCGCGCAGTCCGGCCTTTCGGATTGGGATGAGGCGACGGCTTCATTTTGGGCTTATCGTGCCCTGACGCGTCTTGGCGATCATGAGCAGGCTCAATACTGGCTCGAAAATGCCGCCAATCATCCCCACAGTTTTTATGGCTTCCTAGCTGCTCATCTGGTTAAACGGGACGCCGCTTGGTCATGGCAAATGCCGATTTTGACAAAGCAGCATGTTGCCACTCTTACAAGTTTCGAATCTGGTTGGCGCGCAATGGCGCTCTTGCAAATCGGCGAACGAAGCCTAGCCGAAAGTGAAATGCGCAATATCAATCCGCAAGGTCAGCGAGAATTGCAAGAAGCCATGGTGGCTGTGGCTGCGCAAGCCCAAATGCCCTCACTTGCTCTGCAGCTCGGTAGCATCGCTACAAGAGCCAATGGAGACCATTATGCTGCAGCTCTTTATCCCCTTCCCCCTTGGCAACCCGAGCACGGCTTTCAAATTGACCGCGCCCTTCTCTATGCTCTGATGCGTCATGAATCGCAGTTCGATCCGATGGCTATAAGTGAACGAGGCGCCTGCGGCCTGATGCAGCTGATGCCCACGACAGCTAATCTCATTGCCCGCCATCACGTGACAACACAGGAGTGTTCCGATCGCGTTCTTGATCCCGCCTACAATATGGCGTTGGGTCAGAAATATGTACGTCAGCTCGCAAGTCAGCCTATGATAGGCAACAATCTGTTGCTTCTTTTGGCAGCTTATAACGGCGGACCTAACAAGCTTGCGCGCTGGATAGACGACGCAAATCAAAAAGATCCATTGTTGTTTGTAGAAAGTCTTCCCGTCCATGAAACGCGCGATTATGTCGAACGCGTGCTGATGCATTATTGGATTTATCGGGCCCGACTGGATGAACCGCAGACAGGGCTCACGCAGCTTGCGCATGGCGAGTGGCCCCGTTATTCACTGCGTGATGAGGCTCTCACGAAACGCGACGAACCACTCATGAAACATGTTGACCTTAGTCTTGGTGGCGAAGTTCACTTGGCAAGCAGCCAAAAATAGACGCTCATTAATTGCAAAACTTGCTGAAATTGTGTGATTAAACGGCAATAATTCCCTGAAGGCCGCTATCTGGCTGGTAGCTAGGTATAACGTTACCAATTTGTTCATTTTCAAGAGCAAAATGCTGTGACAGTACAGCGCCAATGAGCGATCTAAAATCCGTGGTCACGGCGACATCACGCCCCTGATAAAGCTGGCCTTGTGATAAGCCCGGCCAACGTCCCCATACCTTGCCGCCTTTGACATCACCACCCATGAGCCAAGCAACATTCCCGTGACCATGATCGGTACCTGCATTGCCATTTTCAGCAACCGTACGACCAAATTCCGACATAACTAAAATAGCTGTATTTTGATATTGCGCACCAAGCCCTGTCGTTAGCGCCGCCAACCCATCGCCAAGCTGGCTCAACCGATTGGCCAGTTGTCCTTTGGCGTTACCCTGGTTGATGTGTGTATCCCAACCACCAACATCCATAAATACCAACTGTATGTTTTGGTCACGACTTATCATGCTGCCAAGTTTTGTACATTCGACAACAAATTGGTCGCCGCGCGGCGCCCCATTACTCGAGGCCGCCATTTCATTCTGCAAATCATTCATCAAAGTTTCTCGAGAGGAAATTGCTTCATTATAAAGTCCATTCAACTCGGTATGACCAGAATATAGTTTTTCAAACGCTGCTTGCATGCGTGGGTTTTCAGCGCCATTTGAAGCATTAGATGTTATGCCCGAAGGGACGGTGGCGACATTGGCACGTCCTGTAAATATCTTTGGCAGAGTATTACCAAAACTCAGCGCCCGCGTTGACGCATGCGTATCGGGAATAGCCTGGGCCAACGCATTCATCCATCCTTGTTGTGCCGTTGCCGTATTGAGCAACGCCGTCTCCATGATGTCTTGCGCTTCGAAGTGCGAACGAGTCTCAGCAGGCGATCCGCACGCATGAATAAAAGCTAAAGACTTGTTTTGCCAAAGCGGCATGACTGTGGCGAGAGATGGGTGCAAGCCAAAATTACCGTCGAGATTGATTAAACCATCCGTTTGTCCTGGTGGAGCCAAGGCTATGCTTCGGCGGCTTTGGTAATAATTAGGCTCCATGAAAGGCGTAACAACACTAAGACCATCAACGGCCCCTCGCATGAGAACAACAATCATACGACGACTAACAGCTTCGGGCGCAGCCAGCACCCACCCCTTACGACCGAATGGCATCAAGCTGAAACCGGCTGCGACAGCCATACTTTTAAGTAAATGACGACGTGTAATCATATTGGCCTCCTAATAATACAGAAATTCAGGGCTGCCCAAGACTAATATTGCCTGCATTTGAGGTGGCGAAGCGTTGACAGCCTGGCGAGTGGTATCACTAAAATCATTGCCCAAAGTGTTGCCGAGCGTGGCTGTCGATGATCCAAAAGTGGCTGCATGACCGAGCGCCTTGGCAATATTTATTCGCTTCAAAACGGCATCCGAGTTCAGCCATGCATCGTTGGTGTTGGCATAACCATTGGGGGTTTGACAGTTATAGAGCGGTTCACCCATGCCGCCAATGGCATGCTGAAGCTGTAGGAAGTCGTTTGGAACAAATCCCGTTGCCCGCAATGATGAAACAACATAGCGGAATGGGGGTTTGAATTTATTGCGATAATATTTCTTGTCCCAAAACTCTTCGGACTTAAACATGACGCTCAACACAGAGGAAATATCTCCACCGGTATTCATAAATGTTTGAGCCATTTTATTGACGAGGCCTTCGGGCGGTTCGTCTGCGACAAAATATTGTGCCAGTTCAAAGCTAATATGTTTAGCGGTTGAAGGGTGGCGCGCAAGAATATCTAAAACTCTCTCAACCTCGCTGTCGCCGCTACCCTGAATCGTTTGACCTAGGAACTGCTTGCTGTTCCAATCGTGACGTTGCGGGTCGAAATAGAACTCTGATCTTAGCGTTATATCCGGACCTTTACCGACGCCCCAACCCGTTAATATATGTGCCAATGTCGTGACATCTTGCTGCGCATAGCCGCCATCGACGCCTAGTGTATGCAACTCCATAATCTCACGGGCATAATTTTCGTTTATACCATTTTGCTTACCACGAGCCTGTAGACTGTTGGGGTCGGTGTTCAACCAATTATCTAGATAAAATAGCATAGCTGGATGATGGGCTGTAGCACCAAGTAAATCACGAAAATGCCCAAGCACGTAGGGCCGAATGGCGTCACGTTCGTAGCTACTGATGAATACCCGATCGAGATCCTTGCCATGAAATACATTAAAATGATTGAACCAAAAATCAACCATGACTTCTTTCAATTGCGCTGGACTTTCTACCGCACGGATAATTTTATTTGCAATTAGATCTTCTAATATACTTTGTTCATCTTGATTGACTTGCTTACGCAAATCTGGGTTCTGCTTTAAAAGCATTCGGTTACTTGGTTCAAAAGTGGCGAGAAGATCGCTCATAGACGCGTTTATCGTCTTAAGTTCTGCAATTTGGCTTTGCGTTTGCGCAGATAGCGTCATCCTCTCGGGATGAAGTTGCTGTTCAATATACGCATCAATACCGATGCGACTTATTTCTTCTATATCCCCTGGCGATGGTCCATAAGCGGCACGATTAAGTATATGAATGATGCGTTCCTGTTCATTCATTTGTTCTGCATGTACTGAAGATGCCAAAACAAATAGCGCAATAAAAAAAACCGATACAAACTTTATTCGCATCCTGAAGCACCCTACGCGTAAAAAAGAGTGAGCGGTTACTTATATCAAATGACATTGGCAATATTGGGGCGCGTCTGATTTTAGGTTGGTTTGATTAAGTTCCGCTTAACCAAAACAGCCTGCGAGCTTACATTCATCGTCCACCTAAGTAGGCAGATTTGTCCTGCTTACAGCAGCTTTTTGCAGCCCACTTTAGTATCAAGCCCTTGAATTTGTTGGTCTTGGCGTTGGTCTAAAAATTGCTTCTTTAAATCCATGAGCAACGCCGCCCTTTGGCTTTGCTTGTTTTGTTGTGATCGGCTTTTGAGAAAACTTCATGGATCCCGTTTCAAGCAATAACGCGTCAACTTTGTCGCAACTCATGGCGATGATGCAGTTGTTGGTTCAGAATATAACGACCAATCAAACCCCAACACCCCAAGCCTTTGGCCAGCAGATTGGCGCAGGCGCACCCGGCTCTAATTCTTCAAACCCAGGAAGCTTTACGCCCAATAGTCCATCGTTGAGTGATGGTGTTTATGGCGTTTTGGTTGAGACACAGGCCGTATCTCCCTCGACACAAGGCGAGTCTGGATTGTTGGCCGGGGATGAAAAAGGCTATCCCTCACAAGATTTTGGGCAAGTTGTCCAGTCCCTGCTGCCAGATGGCACTTCATCAGAACAACCGATGTCCGCAACACAAGAGGTGCAGAACTACACATATTTGTCTGGGAATATTCAAGCTGCAGATATTAGCTCGCCAGCTAATACAGCAGGAATATCAAACCCTACTCAGTCAATTGTTAGCGAGATTACACAAACGAACCCAGACGGATCAACAATAACTATAGTCACGCACGCCAATGGTACAACGGTAACGTCGACAATACCTTCACAAAAACCTCAAGGCACATAGCTTTGAAGGTCTGCATCGTGGGACATAATGCCCAAATCAATAAGGCGTCGTTTCAGGTTGCGACGTGAGCGAACAAGCAAAGAGTCAAAGGCACGCAAGGTCAATTGCATGGCTGCTGCCGCTTCGATTTGACTTATTTCTTCAAAATAATATAGCGCAACGGCAGCACGCTGCCGCAAGGGTAGCGTTGCAAGAGCCTGGTGAACCAGACGTTTCTTATCTGCAGTTGCAACAATATCAAATCCATCAGCTCTATTGTCGGCCAGCTCTTCAATCGTATCCAGCGAAACGCCTTTTCTCTTTCTGCGTCGATAGCTAATGGCAAGATTGATTGTAATTCTCCGTAACCATGTTTCAAACGTAGCCTTACCAGCGACATCCCATTGATTGGCATGGAGCCAAACGCGTAAATAAGCTTCTTGGGCGATTTCAAAGGCGTCTTGCTTATCAAGCGTAATTCTTTGGGCCAAAGCGACGGTCATTGGTAGATAGCGGCGCATCAGGAGTGCGAAAGCGCGTTTGTCTCCTTGGCCCACTGCGGACAACAAGTCATCATCCGAAGACGGTGACGACGGCGGTAAACGAACCTCAAGCGAATAAGGCGCCCGCTCATTATCAGCTAGATCTAATGAAATAGCACTTATGACTGTTTTGTTTTGCTTCATATGCTCACAGATAATGAAATAAATAGACTCGAGCCTGGTGCGAGCGATCCTAGGCGATATTTGATCAGGTAAAAAGCCTGAAGCAAAGTTACGAAATTATGCCATAGAATCCTACCCTTACGTCAAACATACATGACAAGTTTGACTTAAAATTATGGTGCTTTGTGCGTTGCTAGAACCTTAATCTTTTTTGTTGATTATACCGGATTAACCACTAAGTATTTGCCCATGACAAATGAACATAAGTTTTTGACCCGCATAGACCAGGCGGCTCTTAATAAAATAATTGAAAAGCATGAGCTATTTCGTAAAGGTCGTGCAGACGGAGTAGGCGCCAAACTTGCACACCATGATCTTTCAGGGCTAAGCCTGCGTGGCCGCAATCTATCACATGCCGATTTCACTGGATCAGTTCTTTACGAAGCCGACTTACAAAATTCAAAGCTGGACTTTGCTCAATTTTTTGCTTGCGATTTGAGAAAGGCCAATTTTCGCAACGCCAGCCTTGTACGCTCTGACATGCGCGGTGTTTGTATGCGCGGCGCCATTCTTACTGGCGCCGATTTGACCGATGCCGATCTTAGAGAAGGATCTTTTGCCACCTACGATCCAGAAAAAGGCTTGAGTTTTGTGACGGAAGGCGGGGCATGGGCGGAAGGCGCTGGCGGCGCTGATTTGCGCGGCGCCAACTTAGCGCAGGTGAAACTTTCAGGCGCTGTTGCCATGAACTCCAATTTCGAAAACGCAAACTTAACTAAGGCTACGATTGTCCGCGGTAATCTAAGTGGCGCCAATTTGGCCGGAGCTAATTTAGCTGGTGCCGACTTCAGTAATTGTGAATTAAAAAATGTCAACATGCGCGGTGCCAATCTTGCCGGCACCATGATGGATTACACCAATCTTGTTAACGTTGATATGACAGGGGCCTTAACTGATAAGCCGTCCGGAAAAACGCTGGATAAACTGCCATTGTCTTTGGAAGAAATGATCCGTGGGCATCAGCTTTGGTTGAAAAGTAAAGGAGCTGAAGGTCATCAATTGGATTTAAGCGGCTTTGATCTACGCGATGCACCTTCGTTGGTTGGCGCTAATCTTACCATGCTAACGGCGGAAAACACGGTTTGGTACGGATTAGATTTATCAAATGTAAATCTGCAGGCCTGTCAACTTAAGAATAGTGATTTTCGTAATTGCAACTTTTCTTCGGCCGATTTGCGCAGCAGCAACTTTTCAAAAGCTGAATTGGCTGGAGCAAAAATTGTCAATGCGCGATTAGACCCGCTGATGCTTGGCAAGAAGCGCATGCTGCAAACTTGTCTTGTAAACGCCAATTTGCGGAATATAGATTTTTCGAAGTCCAACCTTCGCGAGGTTGATTTTTCAGGAGCTGATCTCAGTTTTTCTGATTTTTCAGGCGCCGATATTACAGGTGCTGTATTTAAAGACGCCAAAATGCATGAAACAAAGATTGATTTAAACAATCTTCAACAGCCCGCCACGTCCAAAAGTTGATATAGAATAG